>NZ_BAAGVN010000241.1:0-2407 GCF_054780855.1 Pseudaeromonas pectinilytica | reverse complement strand
GTTGGTATCCATAGCGGGCACCTCAGTCCAGCGAACTTACTGCAAGTATAGATTGCCCCCAACACGTAAAGGGAACAGCGCCATTTCTGCACCTGCATGTAACTCGACCATGTCGCAGTCGTTTAGTCCTATGTCTTTAACCTTTTTGCTAAAAACAATGTGTAATCTCTTCAGCCAGTTTATATTTTTACTGCTGTGTTTTTTGGCTGCGTTTAGTATGATATAAAAATCAACGATCCTATCGGCGACGTGTGTTAGTAATGTATCATAATCTGCGAGTGTGACATATTTACCTTCCCCCATGGAAACTCCTTTGTATTTTTTCTGCATAATCGTCCACTTGTTGGAGCTTTATTGTATTGTTCTCTTTGTTGGTTAGCTAGTGCTGCGCTCACAAATTCACTAACATATCAAGTTGAAATTTTTGTATTGGGTCTATGGATGCCTGCATGTCGGTTAGGTATGAATTTAAATTGTCATCGAATATGAATGTTTGGGTGGGGCGTAGTTCATTAATTTTTTTCGTGCGTTCTTCAGAGCGTATATTTTTGTAAAAACAACAGAATGTTTAGCGTCTGGTGATTAACAAAGACTATTTCAAAGCAAAGATACAATTGAGAGTTTGAGAGCATCGTGCGCATACATTGCGTGTTAATAGCTGAGGATCACGTGATGCGAGTCATAACCAAATTATCGCGATCACGGTTTTGGTTAAATGTCAACGTTAAACTGTTTGAGGCAGTATCCTGTTTGCATCCCATGCTGCATGCATATGATTGGTACGGTACTTTGGTTAGGAGGAAAAGATGATGATGCAACAGGGTATGGTTGATAACACGTCTGTACGTGACATGAGGATTGTCAGGATGAAGGAGTTAACACAGATATTAGGTATTAGTCGCTCAACTATATACGACAAGCTAAACCCTAAATCGCGCCGATATGATCCACGCTTTCCAAAACCTTTACGTTTGGGTTCTATTGGCACTACTAGTGCTATTGGTTGGACGCATTATTCAATTCAAGATTGGTTATTCAATCTGACAACAAATAATGGAGGACATCTCTGATGTTTAACGTGGGGATAAATTATCAGCCGAACTTTCCGGTGGATTTTCCAATAGACGGTCTGCCTTTGCAACTGCAACAACTGGTTGAAGATGTGGAGCATAAAACAAAGGCATCGCGAGGGCTTATTGTGACAACAATGCTGGGCGGCATATCCTTGTCATGTCAGGATATTGTGGATGTGAAGTCTCCACTGGGGGATATTCATCCTGTTTCTCTGTACTTATTAACACTGGCCGACTCTGGAGAACGAAAAAGTACAGTGGAGAAGATACTGATGGCTCCGCTGTACGCTCGGCAACATGAGCTAGAAAGAGAGTTCAGGGGTGATGTCGCAAAATATAATGAAAGTTTCCCTGCGTGGAAGGCTATAGATGATGCTCTTAAGAAAAAGCTTAAGAATGATGTATCCAAAGGATTAGATATATTGGCATCATCTAGAGCGGTTGGTGAACATAGCATCAATATTCCAACTCGACCAGACAATAAGAAGTTGATTTTGAGTGATGTCACAAGCGCTGCAATCAAAGAGTGTCTTTCTGCACATAATTCGGTTGGTGTTTTTTCTGATGAGGCAGGTAGTTTATTGAGAGGCGATTTATTGAGTGATGCTCCATTTTTAAATTCAATGTGGAGTGGTTCATCCAGAAGTGTGGATAGAGGAAACAGAGCAAGCTTATTTATAGAACAGCCGCGATTGAGCTTATCACTCATGGTTCAGCCTGATTTATTTGATAATTTTATTGTTCGTGAAGGAAAAGCAGCAAGAGCATCTGGTCTTTTTGCGAGATGTCTTGTTTGTCAGCCTGATAGCATGGCCGGCAGCCGAGAGATAGTAAATTTCAATACGATTGATAATCGCGTTGCTGAGAGCATTCAGTGCTTTCATAGTCGCATCTCTGCACTACTTGAAGCGACAAAAAAGAGGAAGACTGAGGGTAAAGAACGATTTTGTTTAGAATTTACACAGAGTGCTAAAGAAATTTGGTGGAGCCAGTATAATAATTTAGAACGTCAAATTGGTGAAAAAGGTGCGCTAAAGCCATTCAAAGATTTTGTATCAAAATATGTAGAGAATCTATCGCGAATTACTGCGTGTATTGCGTATTTCGCAGGTGATTCCATCATTGATCACATGCACATGGCAGGTTCAGTTAAAATAATGGATTGGTATCTGGGGCAGTTTTCAAATATTTTTTCACCCTTGAAATTTGCTAGTCAAGAGTATAAGGACTCCGAAGTGCTATGGCGGTGGCTCAGGGCGAGATCGTGAACGTTTTATAACCAATATCAAGTCTTGATTGACGTAAATCTCCACCTGTGATCATATGCTTCCTTT
>NZ_BAAGVN010000240.1:0-2393 GCF_054780855.1 Pseudaeromonas pectinilytica | reverse complement strand
CCGCACTATTTCAACCAGCTCTGCCTGTTCCTTTAACACTTCAATCTCTCGCCAAGCCTGACTAGCCGGAGCCGCCTTGGGCTTGCTGTGCATCCGTGGCCGAAGGGCTGCAATGCCCTGCGCGGCCTGGGTGATTTGTTCAGCATCCATGGCGGTTCTCCTTGTAGTAAGCACGCAGGGCGCGGCGGGCTTTGCGCCAGTCGCGGGTTGCATCCATAGCGATCGCCTGGTGCCCTAGCGTATTGGCCTGGCGAATCAATCTCCCCAAACTGCACATCACTTCCCGCAACTGCGGAGGCGTCATGGCAATGGCCCATAAGCTGCCAATCGCAATCAGCTTGAGGTCAAGGTCTAGCTTTTGTTTGTCATACATAAACGGTTGTCTCCTTTCCGGTGGAGAACAACCCGGATCCGTGGCTGCTCATCAGTACCGGGCAACCACGCCCGGCAGACAGAAGGGCTATACCCCGCTGTTTCGCTTGATCAATAATCGACCTACTTACCCATATGAGAATGGAGCTTTCATGAATCAGCTATCCGCAAGTGAAGTCGTGGCCCCCCTATACAACTTCACCCAATTAATGGTTGGCAATCGGACCCCAAACAGGAACATTACCAAGGAGACGCAGGAGTGGATCTTCACAAGATTGAGTACCACCCCTCTCTCCATCAAAGACGCATTAGGGCTGACGCCATCGCAACAATCGGCTCTTTATGAATTGCTCTCGCAATACATCATTTTTTTAACCATCAATTCCCACCTGATGTTCCCTCGTGATTTCCTTGTTGGGACGTCAGAGGTTGTGCTTGGCAAACCCCTACTGGCTTACATTCAGGAGCACCGCTGGCCATTTCCCCAAATGCTTGTTCAATAGCCGCTCGATGCTCGTTCAAGATGCTTAGTGGGATTTGCTTGGCTTCTGCGTGCGCCTCCTTATGGCTTGCATCACCATCTGGCCATAAGGTGTTTATGACTACTTTGCTCATGGGTTCTCCTTGGCTGCTCATCAGTGCCGGGCAACCACGCCCGGCAGACGGCCTGTTCGGCCGTTTCGCTCGTTGCCCCTAGAATGAGGCCAACTTGGCCGTCTCTTGGCCGCCTACACCGGCATTCAGCTTCACCCGTTTGCCCGCGATGAATCCGGCATAACCGGCGTCTTGATCCCGTACGGTGGCATTGGCCTCGCGGACTTTGGCAGCAGTCAGCCTGGCGTGTTTTTCACTCATGTACTGTTTGACCAAGGCCTGCTCCTTTTCACTGGGAACCAGATCGCGCACCTGCTGATAGACCCCGGATACCCATCCCTCACAAAAGAGATCGGCTCGGGCGGTTTTAGTCTTTGGCTTGAGGCGCTTATTCAGGCTGGCCTGGAACTCGCGGCGGGCTGTCTTGAGTTGACGCGCCAGCACCGTGTAGCAGTAGGCTGCAATTTCTGCCCGATCTTGGTAGCCGACAAAAAAGCAGCGTCTCAGTCCAGGGTTGAAATAGCAGGTTATCCCAAAGGCCTTCTGGATCATGACCATCAGATTCGAACTCCACTTGGGTTGCGCCTTGCTGGGGTTGGCCAGCGTGGCGCTGTGTTCTGCGATGTCACTCAACTCGACATCGGACTCACTTAGCTGGTGTTCCCGCATTAGTATCTGCGCCTTGCGCAGGGCATTAGCCGCCTCATGAGGATTGCTACTTCCGGCCAGAGCCATCAGCTTTTTGATCTTGTCTAGGATCCGCTTATCCATATCAGGCTCACTCCATTGGCACTTGTTTGATGGCCTTGCGAACCATGCCAGCCAGCATCATGCGACGGGACTTTTGGCCACTACGCCCATTGAGTTCAACGAGTGTTGCGGCTGAAGCCAGCACCACATAAAGCGGGTCTTGGATCATTCGGCACTCCAGGCTGGTTCGCGCATCGTCAACGCTGGTATGAATGTATTGGTTTGTATCCACGTTTCTCTCCTCGGCTGCTCATCAGTACCGGGCAACCACGCCCGGCAGACAGGGGGACGACATAAACCCCTGTTTCGCATCAGCAAGTGCTAATCGTCCTCTTCGATATCCTGGCCGTAGGCATCAACATCCAATGGGGCGACATAGCCACAGCCGATCAGCCAGTTGATGGTGTCCAGAACGCCCTCCTCATAGGTGTTATCCGGGTACTCCGACTCGCCATCGATAAGTCGCTGCGCGATCAATCGTTGGCGGTAGACCTCTTCCATGGTGGCAGCAGTTTGAAACGGCTCATTGGGATTGATGCTCATGGCACACCTCACAACTTGGCTGGATCGAGGCTCAACATCTTGTAGCTGCCATCCTCGCCCTGACGTTCATACAGGCGCAGATAGGTGCTGGTGCCGGTGACCTGGATGGCATCGGCAATGGCGTCCATCGCCTC
>NZ_BAAGVN010000239.1:0-2364 GCF_054780855.1 Pseudaeromonas pectinilytica | reverse complement strand
GTTGGTATCCATAGCGGGCACCTCAGTCCAGCGAACTTACTGCAAGTATAGATTGCCCCAACACGTAAAGGGAACAGCGCCCTCGCGAGACCTATCAAGCCGATTTGGCGCAACGCCTAATTCGCGGCATGCAGCAGGTGCAGAACAGTCCGCAAGCCCGAGCCATTCGCCATCACTACTTTATTTCGCCCTCCCCCTGATACATATCCCAGGTCTCTCACCCGCTATGCCATGGTGCTAGCCAGAACCCGACATTGTTTTGATTCATCATCTATGCTCCTTTGGTCAGATGGATCCCATTTGCTAAGTTTCTGCCGATATGGCCCAAGGAGCTGTCGATGCGTAATAACCAGCCGATCACCCAACAAGAAAAAGAGTTCAGCGCCGACACGCGTTTGGTGTCGATGACTGATCTGCAGGGTGACATTACCTTCGTGAATCTCGACTTCCTGCGCATCAGTGGTTTCAATGAACAGGAGTTGCTCGGTAGTCATCACAATATTGTTCGCCATCCGGATATGCCGCCAGCCGCTTTTGCCGACCTATGGCGAACCATTAAAGCCGGGAAAACCTGGCGCGGTCTGGTCAAGAATCGCTGCAAGAATGGCGATCACTACTGGGTCGACGCCTATGTCATGCCCATAGTGCAAGATGGCGAAACTGTGGGTTATCAATCGGTGCGCAGCAAGCCCTCGCGAACCCAGATTGCCGAGGCCGAACAACTATACGCCCGGATGCGCAAAGATCCCTCGCTCACGCTGCCGACCAAGAAGGGATGGCAGCATGTATCGCTGGCTCTCAAGGGATGGCTACTAGGAGGGATTGCCGTGGCCAGTTCCAGCGTGTTGCTGCTGGATGAGCTGTTTGGCTTTACTGATCCGGCTAATCCACTCATCGAAGATCTGTTTACCCTGCTACACCTGCTCAATATGTTGGCGGCATTTGCGCTGGTTGGTTTGCTCTATTACGAGGTGATTAAGCCACTCAGACGCTGTGCCCATTATCTGGTGGATATTGCCAATGGTGATTTGACCGAGTCGCTACCGGACATGCCGCACCACGAAACCGGTCAAATCATGCTGGCAACCCGGATGATTCAGTCGCGGTTACTCGCCATCTTCGGACGTTTTGGGGAAGCAACATCCGCGCTCTCCAACTCGGCCGACCGGTTAGCCGCCACCTCACTCACCATGAGTCGAGGCGCCAGCGAACAAGCCGCCAGTGTCGAGGAAACCTCGGCCTCTATGGAGCAGATGTCGGCCTCTATCGCGCAAAATACCGAAAGCTCGAAGCTTACTAGCGCCATCTCCGCCAAAGCCTCCCAAGATGCCCAGCACGGAGGCGAAGCCGTTAAACAAACCGTCGCGGCGATGAAACAGATTGCCGGCAAGATCGGCATCATCGATGACATCGCCTATCAAACCAACTTGCTGGCTTTGAATGCCGCCATCGAAGCAGCCCGGGCTGGCGATCATGGCAAAGGATTTGCGGTGGTCTCGGCCGAGGTGAGAAAGCTCGCGGAACGCAGTCAGGTCGCGGCGCAAGAGATCGGTAAAGTCGCCGCCAGCAGTGTCACCCTGGCTGAGCAAGCCGGAGCCCTGTTTTCCCAACTCGAGCCGGACATCCAACGCACATCGGATCTGGTGCAAGAGATCACCTGCGCCTCGCAAGAACAAAGTCTGGGAGTCAATCAGATCAATCAGGCCATGAATCAGCTCAGCCAAATCACCCAACAAAGTGCTTCAGCCTCGGAGGTACTGGCCGAGACCGCCCGAGAGGTAAATGGTCGCGCCAGCCAACTGTCAGAATTGATCACCTGTTTCAAGGTGAAGTAAGTGCAAAGCATTCGGTCGAGACTTCAGCCACAACCGGAACGGCTAGCCTGTTTGCCATATCACAACATCGGGGTGTTTACCGGTTGCTTCAGTCGTGAGCGGCAGACTGCTCGAAGGTACACTGGCTGATCTGCTCGATCAGCCAACGGATATCCGGTTGATGGTCATACAAGGAGTGACTGAGGATGGTGAGCGTCAGATCCGGTGCCCCTTCCGGTAATTCCAGAATGCGCAACGGCAGCATGCTGACCAGCTCGCGGGCGATCAGGTAGGGCACACACATCAGATATCCCGATGCCGCCACCACTCGCCCACCGACGGCATAACTCTGCACGACTGTCGCCAAGGTGCGCGACAGGTGGTTGGCCGTCAGCCAGCGCTCGATGAGATCCGCCCCCGAGCTCACAGCCGGCAGGTGGACTTGCGGCTCGGCCAAAAACTGTTTGAGCCGACATTCCGCACCTAATTTAGGAATAAACCCGCTGATATGCTTCACCAAGGCAATCCAGAATGACTCGCTGGTGCGCGT
>NZ_BAAGVN010000238.1:0-2201 GCF_054780855.1 Pseudaeromonas pectinilytica | reverse complement strand
GTAAAAGAGAGTATAAGATCACACCCAGAACGGTCGGTCAAACCCTCATGTTCTGCTTAAAAAACGTTCGCGATCTCGCCCTGCATTCATGGTTGGGTAAAGATGACAGCATGTCGATATCCTTTCAATTCACCAGGGCGAGGGAGTGAATGATGGCGTCTCAGTTATTGTCGGTACAGCCAAATGAGCTAGAGCAAATATCCTGTCAGGAGTTACCCGCCATGCTGCAAGATATTGTGCATCTGATTGGCATGGAAAATACCTATCGGCTGTTGAGTCAATATGGGGGTCAGATAAAATATGTGACTAAACATCCGAGTAAATGTATTTTCCGCTCCTGCGTTGCTGAACAAGAGCTCACTTGTTTCTGTCATGAATTAGGTGGCTTGACGATTGAAGTTCCCAAACTGGATCATTTAGAGAAGCGGGTTCGGAATATTCGCATCAATCAGGAGTTGCAGCGCGGTGTCTCGGTATCGGAAGTGGCTCGGCGTTATCAGCTCTGTGTGCGCCATGTGCGGAATATTAAAAAGCTAGCCTGTTGATGGGGGTGCGTGGCCCGGCGGGCGAGAGCCGCGGACAAAAAAAGGGGTGAACTCGGCGGTTCACCCCGGAGCGATCCGGCTCCGCGTCTAGACGCGGAAACGGCGGGCCAAGTCGCTGAGGCGGTGCGCCAGGGCGTTCAGCTCCTTGCAGGCACTGGCGGTCTGGTGGGTTCCTTCCGCCAGTTCGGCGCAGGCGGTATTGATATTGATGATGTTGCGGTTGAGATCTTCGGCCACCGAGTTCTGCTCTTCGGTGGCGGTGGCGATATGGGTATTCATATCGGATATATCGGCGACCGAGGTGGCGATGACTTCGATGCTGTGGCCCGCTTGCTCGGCGCGCTGCACGCACAGCCCGACCATTTGTTGTCCGGCCTGTGTCGCTTGTACGGCCTCTTTGCCCCTTTGTTGCAGGGTGCCGATGATGCTGTTGATCTCCTGGGTTGACTGTTGAGTGCGCTTGGCCAGCGTTCGCACCTCATCGGCCACGACCGCAAAACCGCGCCCCTGTTCACCGGCCCGAGCCGCCTCGATGGCGGCGTTCAGGGCCAGCAGGTTGGTCTGATCGGCGATGCCACGGATCACCTCCAAGACCACGCCAATCCGGCTGCTGTCCTGATCCAGCTCCTGCACCACTCGGGTGACCAGCTCTACCTCATTGGCGACCCGCTGGATGGCCTGCAAGGTTTCATTGACCACACCGCCGCCCGCCACTGCTTCGTGATTGGCTTGTTGTGCCGCAGTCGCCGCTTGGGTGGTGCTGCGCGCGACCTCATTCACCGTGCTGCTCATCTCGTTCATGGCGGTGGCCAGGTAGGTGATTTCACTCTGCTGGCGTTGCTGACCTTGTGCCGATTGTTCGGCGATGGTGCTGACTTCTTCGGCGGCACTGCTGAGTTGTGCGACCGCCGAGGTTAATTCCTGAACCAGGGTGCGCAGATTCTGCTGCATGCGGCCAAATGCCCGGGCCAGGGTGCCGATCTCATCCTCCGAGAAACGGTTGTAGTCCAGATGACTGGTCAGATCGCCATTGGCGACCAGTTCGGCTTGCTGTAACAACCGCTGTAGCGGGGTGCGGATCAGATTACCGAGCCCCCAGGCGCAGAAGGCGACCAGCAGCAGCGACGCCCCAATCAGACTCCAGATCAGATAGAGTGAGTTCGCGTACAGGCGATCCCCTTCGGCGCTGGCGGCAATCGCATCTTGTTGATTGTGCGCTATGAGTTGCGCCACCGTCTCTTTCATCGCCCTGAACTGCTCATCGCCGGGGCCGTTCAGTAATGCGGTGGCGGCGGTCAGATCGGCTTGCTGCACCAGTGCGCTCATCTGTTGCTGCTGGGTGACATAGGCTTGCCATTGGTTGGTGAGGCTACTGATCAGCGGGCGCTGCTCTGCATCCATATCCTGATTCTGCAGGGCGTCGACACTCTTCTCGAGCGCGGCCTGATCCTGTTGCAGTCGCTCGGCATATTTTTGACTTTCAGCCGCGCTGTGCTGCTCCAGCATGCGCAACTGACGACGCCGGAAATCCGAGAGTTTGACATCAATGGCATTGACCAGTACTAGACGGGGCAGAGGCCTTGTTGATCAAATCCAAAGTCGGATACTCGCTCCCCAACCCGCCGGGCGGGCTTAGTTGACGGCCTGCCGAATGGG
>NZ_BAAGVN010000237.1:0-2196 GCF_054780855.1 Pseudaeromonas pectinilytica | reverse complement strand
ATCTGGCGCTCCCGGTGGTGAACCTAAGAGATCAGATCACCAAACTGCGGGATAGTTCCCTGATTTGAGCAACAACGCCCCATGGCATTGAACTCAATCGAGAGCAATTTGCCTTTGTCGATACCTTCTGTAAAGAGATTGGCATCGGTTGGTTTGCCTCTATCCTGGATATGCCCTCTTATGATTTCATCCGGCAATTCGATCCAGACATGATCAAGCTGCCGTCAACCATATCCGAGCATAAAGATTACTTGGCGGCCGTTGCTTCTGACTTTACCAAAGATGTGGTGATTTCTACCGGTTATACCGATGAAGCCTATGAGAGTTTCATCCTTGATAACTTTACCAAGGCTAGAAACATTTATCTGTTGCAATGTACTTCGGCTTATCCCACACCGAATGAAGATACCCAGATTGGTGTTATACGACACTATTATAATTTGGCAAAAAAAGAACCACGTATTATTCCCGGTTTTTCAAGTCATGATATCGGTAGTCTCTGTTCTATGATGGCGGTTGCAGCCGGTGCAAAAATGATTGAAAAACATGTCAAGTTTGGCAATGTGGCCTGGTCTCACTTTGACGAAGTGGCCATAGATCTGGTGAACGGTGATTTTACCCAGTTTGTAAAAGACGTCCGTAAAGCGGAGAGAATTGTCGGCAGTGAAGCGAAGGTCATACAGGCGACCGAGCACCACAAATACTGGGTATCTCCCAAATAATATACTGTGGCTTAAAGGCGATACATGCTTCCGAACATCGTAAATATTGGGTAGATAAAATAAATTATTAATCAATGAATTAACCTGCAGAAGAAAAATATGTTTATTTATTCAGTAAAGCATATCTCGTCCTCTAGTGCGAATATAAAGGCGTGGGCGTTGGATATACCAGTGCATGGCGCTGAGGCGACGATCGTGCATGGCCGGCTGAACATTTGTGGTTGGGCTATTTCTCATCAAAATATGCCATTGCATCTTGTCGTTAAATATAACAATCAAACTTATTCCTATCCATTTTCGGTAGCAAGGCTCGATGTGATCCGTGCGGTATTTCAAGAGCCAGCTGAGCCCCATTCGCACCTGCGTTGCGGTTTTTCTGTTCAGATCATCGCTGCAGCTGAAATTAAACTAGGCTTCGAGCATGATGGTCTCATTGAGTGGATGGCAACATTGACCAGAGCCCAGTGATCATATCTCTTTTATTCGGTGATAATCAGTTTTGAATTTATATCTTGCGGCTATTGTGAAAAATGAACATGATGCCCTCATCGAATGGATCGCCTATCATCGTGTGATTGGCGTCCGTCACTTTATTCTTGCTGACAATATGAGTAATGATGGGAGTCAGGTTTTATTACAAAAATTGTCAGCGCTTAATATTATTACCTGGTTTACCCAAGTAGATATTCCTCACCTGCGTCCACAGTTGCCAGCCTATCGGCAGATTTTACGTCGCTGTCCTCCCCAAGCGGATGTAGTTGCCTTTATTGATGCGGATGAATTCATCGTACCGATGGATGGTTCGAATTCGTTAGCGCCTGCACTGCAGCGTTGGTTTAAGGATGAAAGCGTAAGTGCTGTTGCGCTGAACTGGGCCTGCTTTGGCTCAAGTGGGCATAAATTTGCCGAGCAAGGACTGGTCACTGAGCGTTTTCAGCGTCGAGCCGTTCAAAGTTTTACGGCTAATCATCACTATAAAAGTATCGTGCGCCCCGCACGAGTAGACTCTTTTGATAATCCTCATCACGCGAAATTGCGTTGGGGACGTTACATCGATGTTCGTGGTCAGGATTTGGTTCTCCATCATAAGCACGGTAAGGGTCTTAGTGAACAGACGTGCTGGGAGCAGGCAAGAATCAATCACTATGCTGTGAAATCATTTGAAGAATTTTTACTGGGCAAACACTTGCGTGGTAGTGCGGCGAAAGAAGGACGGATAAAACATCGCCGCTACTTTGAGCATCATGATAAAAATGATGAAGTATGCACCTTGGCGGCAGATCTCACTTCACGCGTCAAAGCTGAAATTATCCACCTAGAGCAATTGCTGGCTGATTTACCGAATGAGTTGATCGCCGAGCCTAATTGGCGTCATCGTATACGGAGCTGGATTTTTGGCGCTGTTCCCTTTACGTGTTGTTGACTATTTTCACCCCACCCGATAACCAGGATTTTGCACTGTTGGGCTCTTGGT
>NZ_BAAGVN010000236.1:0-2160 GCF_054780855.1 Pseudaeromonas pectinilytica | reverse complement strand
GAAAGTCATGAACAAGGTCATAGGGCTTGGTATGCCCATTCGGCAGGCCGTCAACTAAGCCCGCCCGGCGGGTGGGGGAGCGACCATCCTACTTTGGATTTGATCAACAAGGCCCATGCACTGCTAAAGAACAAGGGTATCAAGGCCACCATTCCGCCGCGAAAAAATGCCGCCTTATGGGAAGAAGGCCATCCACGAAACGAAGCGGTTGAGGCACTCAAAGCCGGTGAGTTGGCCGAATGGAAAAAGCAGTCCGGGTATCATCAGCGTTCGAAAGCGGAAACGGCGATGTATCGTTACAAACAGCTGATTAGTCCAAAACTGAGCCTGAGAAACCACAATGGGCAGGTCGGTGAAATGCTGGCTGGAGTAAAGGTATTGAACAAAGTCATAGGACTAGGAATGCCAGGGTGAGAGCATGAGTGTTTGTTATTTCACCAACTCTTCGTTTCTCACCCATGTTGAAGGAAATAAGCGGCGAAGGATGTTCAAATTACCTCCAATTACTGAGTGTTCGATGAACTGTTTCCGCTCATAAAACATTCGTGATCTCACCCTGCTAGGAATGCCTGTCCGGCAGCCACTGAACTAAGCCAGGAAAAGCCGCAGGGGAACTGCTGTTTGGTGGCTGAATTGATCAACAACGCCCCGTTCACCCCAACCCTCGGTTCGTGGGTTGGGTGTAATTTAAACGAGCCCAGTCCTTATTCTGCGTTATTTCTTATAACTTTGAGCCAGAATATCCCCCGTCTCACGGTTATATATAATTACGTTCATTATTTTTCCATTAATTAAAGTATAAGAACGTATGTCCTCGGTAGGCGAATCTATCGAAGCAGTTTTATTCTTGTCAAACTCCATTAATTTTTCAGGGTCCCACCTATATTGAATGATTACTCCTATGTTCTGAGGTTTTGTTTTTTTGGCTTCATCAATTTTCATTTTAATAAATATTGAATTGTCAGTCATGGGTAGGCGTTTTAACGCATTATCCAATGATTTGCCATTAAAAAACACTCCCACATAAGACCTGACTGATTTTAATACTGTTGTCTCTGTGCCAAATGCATTTTTGCCAACGTACTCATCCTGAGAAATGAAATTATAGTCTGTTACATAGTACGACCCATTGTAATCATAACTTGTCGATAAGTAAATTTTCCACCCTTGGTTATCAGCGTCATAGCTCGGCTGCCCACCTTCAATGCATTGTACGTTGACGCCTAACGCTTGACCTTCTCTATTTATTCTCTCTCCGTACTGAGCCGTAGTTTCAAAATCATCTTTTGGTTTAAATTGTGCAGCCTTTCGTAATTCTATAATGTTATGAATATTAGTGAATATGAAGTTTTTAGGGACTGTAGCACCTATGCCTTTACACGACTCATCAGCTTTAGATTCTTTCGCCTTGATTTTTCTATATCTCTTTGCCGCTTTTTAGCAATTTCCGCCAAGAATCTATTTGCCAAATCAGCATCTTTAAATTCGGTGTTATCTAAATCACGTTTCAGCAGCCATTCAGCATCATCAATTGAATAGCCACCATATTTGCTCTTGAAGTTTTCATATCTAACGTCTTCCTTATTTTTGTTGAGAGCAATCTTTGCGGCCTGAGTTTCTGATTTTGATGCATTAGGCTCTTGTTGACCACAACCTACTAATAACATTGATGCAATAGCGATAACATGGATAAATCCCATAATAACTCCAATGTGCTCCCCAAAAATAGAATCATATCATATTTACAACATGACTGTTCAGATTAATGTTATTCTTGAGGGGCTTGTTGCTTAAACCAGGGAATCATCTGCCTCTGCTGTGTTCTGATTGCTTAGGGAAGGTGCGAACAAGTTCCTGATATGAGATCATGTTTGTCATCTGGAGCCATGGAACAGGGTTCATCATGAGTCATCAACTTACCTTCGCCGACAGTGAATTCAGCAGTAAGCGCCGTCAGACCCGAAAAGAGATTTTCCTCTCCCGCCGTCATCGAGCCGTTTTATCCCAAAGCCGGTAATG
Organism: Pseudaeromonas pectinilytica; assembly: GCF_054780855.1. NCBI lineage: Bacteria > Pseudomonadati > Pseudomonadota > Gammaproteobacteria > Aeromonadales > Aeromonadaceae > Pseudaeromonas > Pseudaeromonas pectinilytica. The sequence continues at coordinate 141 of NZ_BAAGVN010000236.1, read as the reverse complement.
GTCGTCGGCCCTATCCGCTGGAAACCATGCTGCGCATTCACTGCATGCAGCATTGGTACTGACTCTTATACACAAGTAGCGCCCTGAACGGAACCATTCCCGTTTTCCAGGATCTGATCTTCCATGTGACCTCCTAACATG
>NZ_BAAGVN010000235.1:0-2151 GCF_054780855.1 Pseudaeromonas pectinilytica | reverse complement strand
TCCCCACGGGCGTGGGGAACTCGGGACAGTCAATACGGCAGATGCAACCTGTTGCGGTTCATCCCCACGGGCGTGGGGAACTCTTTCTCAACTTTCGCATGATAGTGACCGTCAACGGTTCATCCCCACGGGCGTGGGGAACTCGTCCAGATGTCTGGTTGACGATAACAACTGAGCGGTTCATCCCCACGGGCGTGGGGAACTCGAGTCACCAGTTATTCCTATGTTTCTAACTCGCGGTTCATCCCCACGGGCGTGGGGAACTCGACATTGATGTCGTCAACGTCATTAATCCGAACGGTTCATCCCCACGGGCGTGGGGAACTCGCCACCAGCTCCGAAACCTTATCGCGCGATAACGGTTCATCCCCACGGGCGTGGGGAACTCTTCAGTCATTCGATGAGCTTACAGACCAGCAGCGGTTCATCCCCACGGGCGTGGGGAACTCTCCGCCGTTTTATCAGCTGCATCTGCATTTGCCGGTTCATCCCCACGGGCGTGGGGAACTCGCAGGGGTAAATCCTGTTGAGGATTGTATGTCCGGTTCATCCCCACGGGCGTGGGGAACTCCAGTGCCCCAGTCGTTATGTTGACTGTGTTTTCGGTTCATCCCCACGGGCGTGGGGAACTCAGTTCAATTCAGCCCGCAAAGAGGTAAACCTGCGGTTCATCCCCACGGGCGTGGGGAACTCTTTTATTATTGAGACGGGTCATGGGGAAGGCTCGGTTCATCCCCACGGGCGTGGGGAACTCGCCTGATAGGCCGTCCAAGTGTAGGAATTATCCGGTTCATCCCCACGGGCGTGGGGAACTCTATGTTTTGAGGTTTATGTTGAAAATCAATGGCGGTTCATCCCCACGGGCGTGGGGAACTCCGCGGTGATACTGGCCGCAATCGTCCCATCCGCGGTTCATCCCCACGGGCGTGGGGAACTCGCAATATGATTCTACCGCCCCTGGGCGCGTTGCGGTTCATCCCCACGGGCGTGGGGAACTCGCCATATTTGCGATTGAGAGAGCGCACAACGTCGGTTCATCCCCACGGGCGTGGGGAACTCGTGATCTACTCGTAGACGAACGCTGGCGCGTCCGGTTCATCCCCACGGGCGTGGGGAACTCGGCGTTCGTCCGGCTATCGACAACCCGCTCCCCGGTTCATCCCCACGGGCGTGGGGAACTCTAACCGACATCAACCAGGCCGCCTAGCATCAGCGGTTCATCCCCACGGGCGTGGGGAACTCTGCAGCGCAGAAGGAAGCTCAATTGATGGAGCCGGTTCATCCCCACGGGCGTGGGGAACTCTAAAGGACTAGACCTAACACCTATTTCGCCAGCGGTTCATCCCCACGGGCGTGGGGAACTCTCCTGGACACCAAGAAACGGATTCCAACCACGCGGTTCATCCCCACGGGCGTGGGGAACTCACAACCAACGCATCAACAACGCCAGCCAACAGCGGTTCATCCCCACGGGCGTGGGGAACTCACATTATTGTAGGTGAGGAGGTTGTTGCAACGCGGTTCATCCCCACGGGCGTGGGGAACTCCAGGTAGGCCATGGAGTTGCCGGAGCCATTGGCGGTTCATCCCCACGGGCGTGGGGAACTCGTGAGCTATGACCAAACGCCCACTCCCTCGCGCGGTTCATCCCCACGGGCGTGGGGAACTCACCAGCCAGCTCGACATCGCCATGATTCACGCCGGTTCATCCCCACGGGCGTGGGGAACTCAGTAACTATGCAGCCGGATGGTTGACCGTAAACGGTTCATCCCCACGGGCGTGGGGAACTCTACTCTAGTCGATTGGATATTATCTGTGTCAACGGTTCATCCCCACGGGCGTGGGGAACTCCTCAAACTGCTCGAATTCAATATGCGCATGGACGGTTCATCCCCACGGGCGTGGGGAACTCCTCACCCAACGCCATGAAATCCCGAATCGTTCCGGTTCATCCCCACGGGCGTGGGGAACTCATTACAATCGACTTGAAGTAGTTATGAATCAGCGGTTCATCCCCACGGGCGTGGGGAACTCTGAATCACCTGATCGATGAGGCTGTAGAGCCTCGGTTCATCCCCACGGGCGTGGGGAACTCTCTGCTACCGCTGAGGCGTATCAGGGGACGCACGGTTCATCCCCACGGGCGTGGG
>NZ_BAAGVN010000234.1:0-2118 GCF_054780855.1 Pseudaeromonas pectinilytica | reverse complement strand
GGGAGGATCTATCAACCCCCGAAAGGGGATCAAGAGATGATCGTCACATTCGACTGTCAACGGGGGGCTGGTGAACGCTTACGCTGCGTCAGCTACAAGTGCTGCAGCAGCCGCTGCTGTACCAATTCCATTTTCAGATTTCATTGCTATCATACCTATCCAAATTGCAATGCTTGCTGGGATTAGTGCTTCATTTGGTTTGAATATTGACAAAGCATTTTTAGGTACATTGGTGAGTGGAACATTTAGCAGTGTAGCGGGATCTTTCGGTGGAAGAGCTTTAGTTGGAGCGTTATTAAAGTTTTTCCCTGGATTAGGAAGCACAGGGGGGGCATTAATATCAGGAACAGTAGCAGCAACAATTACGACAATGTTTGGTGAAGCATATATTGGAACATTGTATGCCTTATTAAAAGACGACCCATCGAAACAGTTAACAGCAGAAGAAATCTCCACGGCATTCAAAGATAAATTAAAAGACTAAACCATAACAAATAAATTAACTTTGCTTCAGCCCTTCGGACTTTCGCCGGACCCGCTACGCGGGCCGGCCATTTAAGATGTTAGCTATTTATTGGGATTTACTTGTTGAAACACAGATTAAAAAACAAGCAACCAAAAAAGACCACCAATATTCAACCATTTGAATTAAACGAACAAACCAACAAGTTATTTCATTTAAATAATAGAAACAAACTAAATATCTTTCTTGGCGCAGGCATTTCAGCAAGCTGTGGCCTTCCTGATTGGAGCGAGTTATTATCACGCATTCAGTCGAGCATTGAGATGTGCCAAATTAAAGTTGATACTGATGTTGATGTCGCTAATATCGCAAGACATATTTTTGGTAATGACTTTAATAGCATCGTAGCCAATTGCTTATATCAAAATGGATTGGAAATTAGTGAAACGGCTATTGCGGTTTCCAAGCTCGGAGTGAAAAATATAATATGTTTTAATTTTGATGACATTTTAGAAGAAGTTTATCAATTGGAGTCAATACCCCATAATGTAGTTCTAAATGGTGAGACATTTAATCAAAACAGAGAATATACAACAATTTTCCATCCTCATGGCTACCTTGGTCGTTTTGAGTCACCTAAAGAACTTTGCTCTACTGAAATTATCCTTTCTAACTCTGATTATGAAAAACTATACGTAGACCACTATTGTTTAACAAATTTACTACAGTTGTCGATGTTACTGACTAGTTCTAACTTATTTGTCGGAATGTCTATGACAGATCCAAACATAGAACGCTTATTGAAAAAAGCTAGATCTGTTGGTGTGAGGCATTGGCATTATGCATTAATGAAACGAGGTAGCGAAGAGTTTGTAATATCACAAACTAAACGGTTAAGAACGTTAGGTGTAGATCCTGTATGGTTCGAAGAATATTCAGACTTGCCTCGAATACTGAATAAAATTCGTAAGCCCGCAGAAAAATAACTAACAAAGAATTGGTGTGGGATTGCTAGGACCGTAGGTGTGATTAGCGAAGCGTAATCGCACGCATGGGTTAAAAAAATGCAACAGCAATCAAATATAATCGTTCTTATGATCATATTGATTATGTTGGTTTTTTTAGAAACAAATCTGAACGCCACACAATTTGAACTTCACTCACATCATTCAGGTAATTTACCACCTGAATTCGACTGAGCTGATTACTTCCATCCGAAGTACCTTTGCTATACCGTCACGAAAATACATCCACACGCAAAGGTTTCGGTAGGTAATTATCAGTATAGATTGGCAATTAACATGCGTGCGATTACGCTTCGCTAATCGCACCTACGAGTGACTGAATCGCCACCGGTTTTCAAAACCCTGAAATCAGAACTGATATATGACTGCTTCTTCGGTAATATCAGTCGACTACGCAACAAGATTGGCCATTTTATCACCGGAACCGCATGCACAGTAGCCTGAATTATCTATCTCCGATAGAGTATGAAATAGCTGCTTAACAACAACGCGTGTCCATTTTATCAGGGCAACATCACGAGGAAGTCGAGCTATGAAACTAGTAACACCAGGGCGAACGCATGAGTGTCTAGTTTTTGAGCGATACGGATAATCCGGCAATCAGCACCTTCTCCAAGTGTTCTGTTTTCA
>NZ_BAAGVN010000233.1:0-1881 GCF_054780855.1 Pseudaeromonas pectinilytica | reverse complement strand
GTTTCGCCAAAAATGATAAAACCGCCGAGAGGCGGTTTCTCATTTCTAGTGAATCCGTTTATCAATTCGCGCGGCGGGCTACACTCGCCGTGCTGGCCATCGCCCTGGGGATCGCCTTTGGTGCCGTGCAACTGTTTGATGTCTCGTTTGCTCTGGGTGCCTTCTTTGCCGGTATCGTCCTCAACGGCTCGGAGCTCAGCCACAAGGCGGCCAATGATTCACTGCCACTGCGCGATGCCTTTGCGGTGCTGTTTTTTGTCTCGGTCGGCATGCTGTTCAATCCGGCAATCCTGCTCAATGAACCATTAGCCGTGGTCGCCACCTTGCTGATTATCGTGCTGGGCAAATCCCTCGCCGCCTATGGCATAGTGCGTCTGTTCGGTCATGATCGCCGCACCGCGCTGACCATCTCCGCCAGCCTGGCGCAGATCGGCGAGTTCTCCTTTATCTTGCTGGGACTGGGCATCACGCTGGAGCTGCTGCCCACCCACGCTCGAGACATAGTGCTGGCGGGTGCCATCCTCTCCATCCTGATCAATCCGTTTCTGTTTGCCTGGCTGGATCGCCGCACCAGCCAACCCCAGGAGCCGGACACCACGACCAGTGACACCCAAGGTCCGCCCGGCCCCGAAGTCATACCGGAGGTGGATATTCCGCTCCAGTCGACCGACCATGTGATCCTGGTCGGCGGCGGCCGGATCGGCAGCCTGATCGCCCATCGTTTGCAGCAAAGCCAGGTCCCTCTGGTCATCGTCGAGCTGGATGCCCAGCAAACCGGACGCCTGCGCCAACAAGGACATACCGTGATCCGCGGCAATGCGGTGTTACCGGAAACCCTGGCCCAGGCTGGCATAGCCCGGGCGAGAGCCCTGATTGTGGCCATCCCCAACAGCTTCGAAGCGGGTGAAATCATCGCCAGCCAACGGGCGGGCAATCTATTACCCATACTGGCTTGCGCCTATCTGGGTGAGGAGGTGGCCTGGCTGGAGAAGCAGGGTGCCACTCAGGTGGTCAATGGCGCCGCCGAGATTGCCAGTCGGCTGATCAGTCTGCTGCCCATGGCAACTCCCGATTCGACACCGGACGATAGCCCACGGGCGGCATAAAAAATCGCCTACCGCCCCCAGAGCGGCAGAATCACATTGACAAGCATTGGCTGAAACGGGTTTAATGCGCGCCACGCCCGGATAGCTCAGTCGGTAGAGCAGCGGATTGAAAATCCGCGTGTCCTTGGTTCGATTCCGAGTCCGGGCACCACATTCAAAAAAGGCCTCACAGCAATGTGAGGCCTTTTTGCTATGGGCGTCTGGTCGGTTGGTCGACAGTAAGCGCCGACATACAAAGCGGGCCATTTATCTTCTGCATGGACAGCTTGCCGCACATTGCAAGCAACAAAGCAACGCCAAAATGATGTCAAATCTGACACGTCAATATTCCGCTCATAAGTACCAATAGATTAGTTATATTGCACTACGAATCCAAGCGAATCCATTTGGTGTCGTGTGACGGAAGACGAGAATCTACTTCAACAACTATTACTATTAAGAGGGGGAAAATGAAAAAAAACAAAATCGCTCTACTGTTACTAGCCAGTATCACCCTCTGTAGTGGAGTTTATGCTGCGGTGCCCCAGTACTGGACCAACATTATATCCGCACCAGAAGGGAGGATATTCTCTGGCGTGAATGTCTATGGAGGAATCGATGACCCATCTATTTCAGGTGATGGTAGTATTGTGACCGTGCGCAATGATCCTGAAGGTAAATTGATCAATATAAATTACTCAAACCCGAACTCTCCTCAGGGCGGGATCGCACTTTGTTAATGAAATTTGAACAGGCTGATCGTCTGTGATCTAATCACGCCTCCATGCAGGAGGCG
>NZ_BAAGVN010000232.1:0-1864 GCF_054780855.1 Pseudaeromonas pectinilytica | reverse complement strand
GATGGCTCATGATGTCCCTCTGGGATGCGCTCCGGATGAACATGATGATCTCATATCAGGAACTTGTTCGCACCTTCCCTAAAGCACATTTACTTATTAAGAAAGAGCCATTCTTAAAAATGTTGGGCGAGAATGAATTAGATATAGTGTGGACGCTCCTAGGTGAAAAAGGTGTTATTGGTGGATCTTTAGGCTCAAACCACCACTATGGACGTAGAGAATTCAGTGGAACATTTTATTTTGACAATGACAAGCTGAGTGGAACAACCAGGATATATTCAGCTCAATAGTGTTTTTGCAAATAATGGTAGCGTAAATAGAAGCCTGTTTACTGTGTAAATTCACATTTCACGACACCTGAATCAACCGGTGTCGTGTTTACCTTACCCTCGAGCGCACTCCCTCCGGTATCAATTTCAACTCCTTCTTGAACATGCTGTAGGGGGCTGGTGGTTCTCAGGTTATACCTGTAATTTTTCCGGATTTCCACGCTCGATGGTTGGTTAGCGTGTCTTGCTGCCACCTAGCTAAGGGGCTACTTCATCATCTTGATCTGATAACGAGTATTTCTGCCGCCTCCTGGTAATTTCTCAAGGCAGCCCTTCTCCAACAAGTCGGCCAGATGGCGTGTGGCCGTGGCTTTACTGACCTTGGCTACCTTCTGATATTGGCTGGCGCTGATGCCTTGCAAAAAGCCGTTCTCACCGCCGTCTAACAGCCGGTTCAGCACCTTAATTTGTTCAGTACTCAGCGGCTCGCTGCCGTGGTGTTGCCAGAACCGGCTCTTGGCCAAGGTGCGGGTGATCGCCTGCTGGGCTTGCTCTAGCGTGGTGTTGAGCGTATCCAGAAACCAGACCAGCCAGGCGGTGATATCCAGGCCGCCTTTCTGAGTCTGTTCCAGAACTCGGTAGTAATCGGTGCGTTGTTCGAGGATCGCCACCGACATGGCATACAGGCGGATACTCTGGCTATCAGCCTGGGAGAGTGCCAGATCGGTAAGGGCGCGGGTGATGCGACCATTGCCATCATCAAACGGGTGTAAGGTGACAAACCAGAGATGGCAGATGGCGGCACGCAGCAGTGGATCTTGGCTTGTGTCGTTCAGGCTGGTATTGAACCAGTCGATAAAGGCGGCCAGTGCCGATTCGAGTCCCTGGCGTGGTGGGGCCTCGAAATGCACGGTCGGGCGATCCAGTCGTCCGGATACCACCTGCATCGGCTCTTCACCGCGCAGTTGGCCTACGTGGACACGCTGCAGTGTCCAATCCTCGGCGGGAAACAACCAGTGATGCCACTGCAGCAAGCGCTCCAGCGTCAGCGGCTGATGTCGATTGTCGATGGCATCGAGCATCATGGCGGCCAGCCCTTCGGAACGATCCGAGATGGGGTAGGGTTGTTCTTCGGATACGCCAAGCCGGCGGGCCAGAGATGAGCGCACCGATTGGGCATTGAGCCGTTCATCTTCAATGGCCGAGGAGGCGAGGATATTCGCCAGCAGGGTATCGAGCGCCTGTGCTTGCGTCGAGCCTTGGGCGGAATGGGTGCCAAGCAGCAGGCCGAGATTGCGTTGCGCTGCTCGTAGCCGTGACTGTAGCGGTTCATCCTGCCAGCAAAAGTGCGGCCAGCCTTGCTGTTGCCAGATCCAGTTAGCGGTCATCTGCCTGCCCATTCCTTTTCGGTTACACGATCACGCCAGATGAGCCGAATCAAACGCATATTCGGCTCATGCAATGAGCCGATAGTAACGGTGATTCGGCTCACGACACAACTGGCATAGCGGAATTCATGTACAGGATCTTTAGCTACAACCAATTGAAATAGATAGAAAAAAGGCTTCGTTTGTGATCTGATTTAATCGCAAAAA
>NZ_BAAGVN010000231.1:0-1824 GCF_054780855.1 Pseudaeromonas pectinilytica | reverse complement strand
GTTATTGAGTGATCGGCATGGATGTTATTACGTGATCGGCATGAATGTTATTGAGCGATCGCCATGCGTGGGAATATGCACTGAATTAGGTCATCTTGTATTTTATGTAATACAAGAAGACTTTGTTGTGTTCAATTGCTCCATATTCGTTGATTGATATGTTTTTGATTTGTTCATCTCTTTCAAGTTTGTTTATCAAGGCGCCACTTAGTCCGATTTTTACAAATTGAGCAAGTAGGGCGCAATAGCAAAGCGTATTGCGCCAGATTTAGTAATGACCATGACATATCGCAATAATTAAATTTATCGACCAGCTAGAAATTATTATGTCTCCGTCGAAAGTTAACGGTAAATAGTAGGTGCCCGCTCACGGAACCATCGATAGTCCATGGTCTTTTATTATTGGTTATCGGTGTTGCCATTATGTGTTATTCGGCGCAATACGCTACGCTATTGCGCCCTATGGGCTGTCGCCATTAACTTTGGTTATCTGTTTGTAGTTATATTTTTTGCTATATTTATAATTTCTTCTGATTTCTTATCGGGTAGTTCATTAATTCTTGTTATTAATGAATGCTTGGGTAGTATCTGGCATTTTAATTTTCCATATGCTGTTATATCAAGTTTGTATTTGTTTGGATTTGACTTGATTTCAAAAAACAAAAAATCATTTTTAATTTTGCTTGATATCAAAAGGTGATGGCATGCCGCAGCAATTCGCTCCCTGTCTGATTTTGATGTTTTTGAGCCAAAAATAACTCCCTTTATATGATTACCTGCGACTCTTAATGTCCTTAATGGAGACGATACTTCAGTAAAAGAAGGGAATATCAATCTGTATTCGCTTTCATATCTCCAGTCGGAATATTTCACAAGGCCAATGTTGCTTTCTTCTAATGATTTCGCATCACCAATTAATGATTCAGGAAAATCATAATGTGATTCTTGTTCAGTAAATCTAAACTTGTGGATTAGTCGGCGAAATGCATTAACCTTAGCAGGCATTTTAGCGTAGATCACTTTTTTAAATTCTAAACCGCATTCATCATATATGCCTAGTTCAATAATTCCATTGGATTTTCTCCTGTAACCATCTAAAATGCTCATTTCAGAACTCAGGCACACAATATTATTGTGAGACTCGTAGATTGTAATAAACCCATTTTCCGCTGCTCCGTAGTGTCCCCACATGGTCGGATTTGTTGCATCTGTTGTAAATGATGAGATGTATTTAACCTCGGTCAAGCAATCCTGCAATTCTACGTGAAAAAAATCATCAAATGTTTGAGTGATATATTTTATTTCAACTTCATTCAATATTGGAGTTATTGTTTTCCTTAGCGCTGATTCCAATATATCCTTGGCGTTAAGTAGTTCAATATTTTTGAGTTTTCTTTTGTCATTGATGTTATTGTAAACAATTTCGCTTAATTGAATAAGGGTGTTTGCTGTTGTTGAGTTGGGTTTTAATTGCAATTTAATGCATATATTTATTAGAATATAATCAATAAATCTTAACCATATTTCTTTAGTGCCGTCAAAAACAAGCTTTGGTTTGCATTCATGTGTGTTGTTAAGTTCTTGGGGAGATGCAAAATATATCTCCCCGCGTTTAAGCATTGAAAGAGATAATGGACTTACACTTTGATATTTGAAAAAATACATAATTAATCCATGCAGCTATCAGCTTTGTTAAAAATAAATATTCCTTTTTTTGTAAATGAACATTCCCGCATTTCATTCAGGGCGGGAGCACACTTTGTTGATCTTTTAACCAAAGAATAACTGAGCCCGATAGTCGTCATTCCAGCCGGCTCTTTTTAG
>NZ_BAAGVN010000230.1:0-1789 GCF_054780855.1 Pseudaeromonas pectinilytica | reverse complement strand
GCCCTGCAAAGTAAACTGGATGGCTTTCTTGCCGCCAAGGATTTGATGGCACAGGGGATCAAGATCTGATCAATAGACAGGTGTGGTGTTGATGCCATGTTGTGCGGCATGCCGTTGTTCAAATTTTTGAATCATTCCGATCAAGTCATGCAATGAAAACGCAGCCAGAAATCGTTGCGTCAGATCGTACTCATTGATGACATTCAGAAACTGGCAATTCTTGGCTAGTTTTACTTTCGAGAGAAGATGCAGATCGCGGTAAAATGGCGTGGATAGATAACAGACGCTAGCAAATTCCCAACAGGCAGGCCATTCAGCTAACTCGGCCGCCCTGGCCATCAGTTCATTGGCGACATTCCCCCCATGGGAGTGGCCAATTAAGTGAAAAAGAACACGGTGTTTTTTATAGCCACTATAGTAAGCAGTTTCGCCATTCGCGCCACATAAGCGATCTGCCAGATATGAACCGGCTATCTTCCGATTGGCGGCGGTATTATCCCCACTCCAACCATGAGCATCGAATAATGCAGTATTCGGTGATGCGTTAATTAATGTCTGTAGCTGGGTTATAAAGTCCGGATATTCTTGCCAATAGCTGGTGCTACCATAACTGCGGGCCCTTTGTTGCGACGCATTGACTGGATCGACGGTGCCGGCCAATAACACCACAACCTGGTGTGTCGGTAAATGTTATGTTTGCATGTTCACATACTCCCATTTAAATAACACCCCAATCTAGCAATGCAATCTGACTCTGGATTGATGGAAGTAATTCACTGGATTATTGATGGCGAGACATGCCACGGAATAGTTTCCGGCTTATTTATTCTTGCTATGGGTCCAAGATAAATAGGTTGTTTTAATCATCAGGCGTGAGGTGCGCCATTCCGCGCACACTCTACTTTGATGGTTGTTATGAGGGTGAACTTATTTCCTATTGGATAACAGTTGCTAATTGTTATCCTCCTATCACGAGGCGTTGTTATGAACCAATTTTCTTTTTCTGAATCGAGCATGCTGAGCATATTAACCACTATCAAAAACAATGAAGGATCTCTGGATTACCAACGCAAACGGGGGATGTTTAAAAACGGTTTATTCCATGTATACAAAGATTCGTTGGGTTTCGATACGATTGGCTATGGCCATCTGGTTAAAACGAAGGGAAATTATGCCAGTGGTATCAATGAAGAAACGGCGGACAACTTATTGCGTCAGGATGTGAATGGTGCGATTCAGGATGCCGATCATTGGATCCCGCTACAGGGTCATCCCGAAGTTGTACAGCGGGTGTTGGTGGAGATGGTGTTTCAATTAGGGATTAACAAGGCGAAGAAATTCATAAAATTTGCTGCAGCCATCCAGGAAAAGAATTATTCCCGTGCCGGGCAGGAATTGAAAAATTCGACTTGGTATCAACAAACGCCACAGCGCGTTGAGCAGCATGTGATTGATTTGCAAAAAATATAAATGTCGTTTCTCTTGTCCGTAAAGTGTCTGGTTATTACGGCCAGACGCTTTTTATTTTTATAAATATCTAGCTTTGTTTGTTCTCTGGTCTGTCAGAACCGACAGGACGGATTTTCTTCCTCGTTATCTGTAGATGGCGATTAGTGATTTAGTTTCTCGAGCCGAGGTTGATACGGCTGCATCATGCAGGGATCTGATATTTCAATGCTGATTGCCGACAGCATGGCATTCATGGTCAGGGCGAGAGCGTGAACATATTGTTAAATTGATGCCAGTTCAGCTAACCCAGCATCCAGTACCTTTTCCAGATATGGGCTGC
>NZ_BAAGVN010000229.1:0-1740 GCF_054780855.1 Pseudaeromonas pectinilytica | reverse complement strand
CCGTCATTCCGCACCTGTTTGAAACATTATCAATCGCTTGACAGCGATCGGCTACTCTGATCTATTACTGCTTTTTGAGCAGAACTATCATGGCATCCCAAAACCCGTCCCCCTCAGCTTACGCCATCAAGAACCTCGACCATCTTGGGCTTGTTGCCGCCATGTGTCGGGAATTGCAGATTGCCCAGAGTATTGATGCTGCCTTACCCAAGACTTCTTCCCATCATGTCTCTCATGGTCAGGCTCTCGTGGCCATGATCCTCAACGGATTGGGCTTTCATAGCCGGACTCTGCATCTTTTCCCCAACTTCTTTGCCGACAAGCCTCTGGAGCGACTGATTGCCCCCGGGCTCCGGCCTGAGCACCTGAATGACGATGCGCTGGGCCGCTGTCTGGATGCGCTGTTTGAGGCCGGAGTTTCCGAGTTGTACCAAGTCCTGGCTCAGCAGGTGATCAGCAAACTGGGTCTATCGTGCCAGTCGCTGCATCTTGATATCACCAGTTTCCATGTGGATGGTCAGTATGCGTTTGAGGATGATGAGGAGAGTCAGCGCATCCAGTTGGTCAAGGGTTACAGCCGGGATCACCGGCCTGAACTCAATCAGGCCATTCTGGAGCTGATCTGTGAAAACCAGGCGGGTATTCCGGTGTACATGCAGGCGCTCAGCGGCAACACCAACGACCAGAAGGCGTTCAAAGAGGTCGCCAAGGCGCATCTGGCCAGCCTGAAGGCGGCTCAGGAGTGCCGCTATCTGGTCGGGGATGCCGCTCTGTATACGGCTGAGACGGTGATGACACTCCATGAGCAGAAGCGGCTCTTTGTCTCCCGCGTGCCAGCCAAACTCAAAGAGGCCAAGACGCTGTTGAGTTCGCTCCAGCGTGAAGCGCTCAGCCCGCTGGGCAATGGCTATGCCGGTCAATGGGTAGATGCCCAGTATGGCGATGTGCCGCAGAAATGGCTGTTACTTACCAGTGAACAGGCCCGCAAGCGTGAGCTGCATACGCTGACGAAAAATCTACTCAAGTCCACCGAGGCCTCGCTGAAGCAGTTCCAGCGGTTATGCCAGAATCGATTTAGTTGCGAGGCTGATGCCTTGGCAGCCTTGGCCGCTTTTGCCAAGGAGCAACCCTATGTCGAGATAGTGGGAGCAGCATGTGTGGCCCTGCCCGTGTACTCAGGCAAGGGGCGGCCCAAGAAAGAGCAGCAGCCGGAGCGATATGAATACCAACTGACAGGATGCGCAATGAGTGATCTGGAGCGGGTTGAGCAGGCTCGGCTGCACAGCGGCACCTTCATCCTGGCAACCAACGACTGCTCAGGTCAGTTGAGCATGAGTGACCTGCTGGATATCTACAAGTCACAGCAATCGGTAGAGCGAGGCTTTCGCTTCCTCAAGAGTCCAGAGTTTTTGACCTCATCCCTGTTTTTGAAGAAGCCGGAACGGATAGAGGCGCTGCTGATGGTGATGACCTGCAGTCTGATGGTGTATGCCGCCTTGGAGCACCGGATCCGCCGAGAATTGAAGGCGCAGAACAAGACGTTTCCCGACATGAAGAAGCAACCCGGGCAGAGCCCAACGGCAAGATGGGTGTTCCTTTGCTTTGGTGGTATCCATGAACTGAGGGTTGCAGAGGCGCCACCTATGGTATTGGGTGTAAACGCGCACCAGCGAGTCATTCTGGATTGCCTTGGTGAAGCATATCAGCGGGTTTATTCCTAAATTAGGTGCGGAATGTCGG
>NZ_BAAGVN010000228.1:0-1714 GCF_054780855.1 Pseudaeromonas pectinilytica | reverse complement strand
TGAAACCACTCCTGCAGCTTCCCTCGATGTCCGGCCAAGACAACAGACAACAAAAAGGGGCGCCGGATTTACCGTAACGCCCCTTATACGCACTAGCAGATGGGGTTACTGCTTGGGTTGGTACAGTTCAACATACTGGCCAGCCAGTGCCTGCGCCTCTGCCAATACCGCAGGCGATAAACGCTTGGCGACAAGGTCACGGTTTGTAGCCGCCTCGACATCCCCATTGGCGGCAGACACCGAACTCCAGACGTAAGCTAGCTTGTTATCCTGCACCACACCCTTACCGATGTCGTACATCATTCCGAGGATACGTTGTGCCTTGGCATCGCCCTGTTCGGCGGCCTTGCGGATCCAAGCCACCGCTTGCTTGTCGTCCTGTGCCACCCCGCGGCCATGGAAGTACATAAACCCCAGCCTATATTGCGCATCGACATGGCCCTGTTCGGCGGCCTTGCGGATCCAAGCCACCGCTTGCTTGTCGTCCTGTGCCACCCCGTGGCCATTGAAGTACATTGTCCCGAGCACGAATTGGGCATAGACATTGCCCTGCTCGGCGGCTTTTCGGAACCACGCCACCGCTTGCTTGTAGTCCTGCGCCACCCCCTCACCATTCGCGTACATTGCCCCGAGCCGGAATTGGGCATAGACATTGCCCTGTTCGGCAGCCTTGCGGGACCAAGCCACCGCCTGCTTGTAGTCCTGCGCCACCCCGCGGCCATTGAAGTACATTTCCCCCAGCAAACCTTGCGCACCGACATTGCCCTGCTCGGCGGCCTTGCGGGACCAAGCCACCGCTTGCTTGTCGTCCTGTGCCACCCCCATGCCATACTTGTACAGTACCCCGAGCAGGGATTGGGCATCGACATTGCCCTGCTCGGCGGCCTTGCGGGTCCAAGCCACCCCTTGCTTGTCGTCCTGTGCCACCCCCATGCCATACTTGTACAGTACCCCCAGCAAACCTTGCGCCTTGGCATCGCCCTGCTCGGCGGCCTTGCGGGTCCAAACTACCGCCTGCTTGTAGTCCTGCGCCACCCCGCGGCCAGTGAAGTACATTGACCCGAGCAGGGATTGGGCATCGACATTGCCCTGCTCGGCCGCTTTCTGCACTTCGGAAATGGGGGCATTTTTCCAGTCATTCGCCTGCAGGGTGGAGCCCCAACAAGCCACGACGACCAGCAGTGCCAAAATCTCTTTTTTCATCTCTTTTCTACCGATCTATAGATTCTGCCTCGCATTGTATCGCGGGGCACCAGAGGTTTGTCTCGGGGATCCCAAAATAGCACAGGATCGACCAGAAACACGCCGCACCTAATCGCTTTGAGGATCTTTAATATCGGCGTGGATTTAAACAAAAAACCTAAGCACGAACATAGCGTCCCGAAAGAAGCTAAAAACAAACGTTCGTAAAAGTAAAAGGCCCCCATAAAGGGAGCCTCTGCCAGGAAGAACCTGGGGCAGGTCACACTTACGCGGGGCTGGCCCGACCTATGAGGCTGTGGGATGCGCTTCACTAAGAAGCCCTGAAACCATCCATATATTGATCGTAACTAGTGATTGCTTGCACTGCATGGAAAATTGCAGTGCAAGCAAGATCCATGATCAAAAGTTGGCAAAAAAAGACTGCGCAAAACAGGCAATATGTTAAATAGCCGACTTAACCAGGGAAAATCGCGCCCTCGCGCTGGCCAGTCGCGCTACTCTCCGAAAACCG
>NZ_BAAGVN010000227.1:0-1683 GCF_054780855.1 Pseudaeromonas pectinilytica | reverse complement strand
TCAGAGCGAGTTTCTTCGACAAGGGTAAGGTGTTCAATCAAGGTCATAGAGTGCGCCTCCTGCATGGAGGCGTGATTAGATCACAGACGATCAGCCTGTTCAAATTTCATTAACAAAGTGCGATCCCGCCCTGCCTACACAACCAGAAGATCAGGCGTGTTCTACGTTCAGTTTTGGTGTGATAATAAATTGATAAAAACCAGCCTCAGGACAGACTCAACCAGAAAAGCGAGAAGTATAATGCTTCGCTTGAGTCCGCTCATAGTTGATTGCATCAACGAGAAAGGTTCAATTGAAAATCTGAAAAAAGTAGTTAGGGGGCTAATAGGAATGAAAAACGAAGATGAATTAATTGATGACTATGCAAGATCAAAAATGATTTTATCATTCAATAAACGACTAAATGAATGTAATCATTCCATAATATCTGGCATCCCTTTTCCAGCAGAACAAGTTATCCAAGAGTTCGCCAATCTAGCCGCCGCGTTGGATGATCCACTTACAGCCTATAAGTTACAAAGTAATTTTATAGAGCTCTACCTGAAAAAATCCAAAAACATATCAGCTATTGACCAAGGTTTAAAAACAGAAGACCAAATTAAAAAAGAAGCAACACGTCAATGGCGAACCTATAGAGACATGCTTAGGATACAATCCAATACATTATCTTTCCAAGATAAAAACATTGAATCACTACTAACAAAGCACATCACACAAGCAAACTCTGCATATACTGAATTAACCACGTCAGCGTGGGAATCAGCAGCAGAAATAGAAGAAACAGAGCAACCAAAAGCAATCTTATTGTCTGATTTACACAAAGAACATGTGGAACATAAAAAAGACATCTATATTACAAGCTCTAAAACTAAATCATTGAGTCATGAAAACGAAAGAACATTACAAAGACAAAACAAATACTATATGAAGTTTATTGCTGTGGCTGGTGACATAAACATATTATCAACACCGAGAGACTACATTTTTAACTCATTAATTCAATTATTTAACTGGCCTAATGAGAACCAATCAGGTAGCAAATACCACGCAAAGACAAAAGAAAACAAAGCGAAATCAAAAACCCAAGAGTGGCATAACTCTATAGCGTCAGAATTGGATGAAATTGCAGAGGATGATGCTATAATAAAATCAAAAGGAACAGTTCAAGAGGTTTTGGGGTGGCTGCAAGAAATATATAAATTTGCCATAGAAAAAGAATACATAACCACGTCCCCAGTATCAACCGCCACAGAAAAATATAAAATATATGAAAAGCAAGCAAAGACAACACGAGGAGCTTATTCCGCAGATGAAGTAATCAAAATAATTAATCATGTACCATGACAAATCACAAAGCAAAATGGCCCATTACATTAATGTGTTACACTGGCTGCCGCAACTCAGAACTGTATAGAATAACAAAGAAAGATATCAATCTTGAAACAAAATCGATATACATTGATGGAACAAAAACAGCTGCGGCCAAACGATACATCCCGCTAGCAAAAAAATTAGAAGAAAAAGGATTTTTGGAATTCATAAAAGACAAAGACGAATCAAAACCAATTTTAGATGGAACAATCCCTGAGCAACAATTGAACCCAGGGCTGACGCATCAGTGTTTATACTTTGAACAACCCCATACATTCGAACAAATATTGTTCATTCAGACAGCAGAGCCTG
>NZ_BAAGVN010000226.1:0-1651 GCF_054780855.1 Pseudaeromonas pectinilytica | reverse complement strand
CCGTACAAGAGTGCTCTGAGCTTGTGGCTGGAGAAGACCGGGCGCAAGCAGCCCGAGGACTTGTCGGCCAAAGAGGCCGTGCTGTGGGGTACTGTTCTGGAGCCCGTATTGGCGTCAGTTTATGCCGAGCGCACTGGCCGCAAGGTGCGGCGTGTGAATGCCGTGCTGCAGCATCCGGAGTATCCCTATCTGCTGGCCAATCTCGACCGCGAGGTGGTGGGTCTGCCGGAGGGCACCGGCATCCTCGAAATCAAGACTGCCAGTTATCACTCGGCCCCGCAGTGGGAAGAGGGAGTGCCGGTGGCCTATCAGTGTCAGGTGTTGCATCAGCTCGCGGTGACGGGCCTGGCTTGGGCTGATGTCGCCGTGCTGATTGGAGGGCAGGATTTCCGCATTTATCGCATTGAGCGCGATGCCGACAAGATGGCCGACTTACTGGCCCGTGAAGCCGCGTTCTGGCGCTGTGTCACTGAGGATGTGCAACCCGAGCCCGATGGCTCGAGTGATGCAGGTATAGCGTTGCAGTGGCTCTACCCGCAGGACAATGGCCTGTCGGTGGATTTCACCGACTCGGCCGAGTTTTGTCAGTTGTTTGCGGACTTACTGAAACTGCGCGACATCAAGGAGCAGACCGAAGCTCAGGAGTCCCAGCTCAAGCAGCGAGTACAGAACGCTCTGGGGGATGCCACCACGGCGCTGTTCACCGGTGGCAAGGTGACCTGGAAGAAGAGCAAAGACCGGGTTGCTCCGGACATCGACCGACTCAGTACCGAGCACCCGGAAATCGTGCAGCAGTACAGCAAGCCGGTTGTGGGCAGTCGGCGCTTTGTCATTCAGACGGATAGAAGGAGCGCATCATGATTAAAGGACTGGCGATTACCCCACCGGTGATTGGGCGCATCAGCATTGGCCATCTGGTGCAAAAAGGCGAGAAGTGGGTACCAGAGAAGGATGACAGTTTTACCCTGACCACCCAGGTGCAGGGACGCAACGGCTGGGTATTGCATCCCCTGCATCAGCAGTACAGCGAGCAAGCCGCCAACGGCAAGCTCCGAGCCATCCCGGTGCGATTGCTGTTCAATGACTCTGAGCTGAATCTGAGAGCCGAGTTCAGCGCCTTTGACCGCAGCAGTGGCCGCCCGGTGTGTGTTGGTAATGGTGAGACGGCGCGGCGAGTCACCGCTGAGGGACTGGAAGAAATGGCCTGCCCCGGCCCGGACCGCTGCCCATTTGCCAAGCAGGCCGGTTGCAAGCTCTATGGTCGATTGAATGTGCAGGTGGATGGTCAGCAAGATGAGCTGGGTAGCTTTATCTTTCGCACCACCGGCTACAACTCGGTACGCACCCTGGCAGCGCGACTGCGTTACTTCGAGGCGGTGAGCGGCCAAGCCACCCGCTATCTGCCGTTGCTGCTGCGCCTACGCGCCAAGAGCACCACGCTTTCGTACCGCACACCGGTCTACTACGTGGATTTGACGTTGCGCGATGACAGCACCTTGGCGCAAAGCGTGCTGGCCGCCCGGCAGGAAGCCGAGCGTCAGCAAGAGGCTGGAGTCGATACCGAAGCACTGGAAGCCATGGCCCGAGCGCTACTGGGCAATGGTCAGTTTGAAGAAACCGAGGAGGATATCCCGCAGATGTTGGAGGAGTT
>NZ_BAAGVN010000225.1:0-1555 GCF_054780855.1 Pseudaeromonas pectinilytica | reverse complement strand
GCGCCTCCTGCATGGAGGCGTGATTAGATCATAGACGATCAGCCTGTTCAAATTTCATTAACAAAGTGCGATCCCGCCCTGCAGCAAGCTGGCACTAGCCTGCGTCATTGCACTTTCTCTGACCGCCTGCAATGACAGCAGCTCCAATAGCAACAACACCAAAGTACCAGCCGATCCTGTTGCGACTAAAGCATCCCTGATGCAAACCATGAACGAAGCCCTGAGCGAGAGCCAGGCGCTGGACCCGTACGGTTTTGCCATCGATGCCCAGAGCATCGCCAAACATAAGGCGCTCGACACGGCGCTGCTCAAGAAGCTGGAGGCTCTGGATCCGACCGTGCTAAGCGAGCGGGATCAGCTCTTCTACGACATGATCCGCTGGGATCTGCAGATCAATCTGGAAGGGTACGATCTGCCCCAATCCCAGATCCCGATCCATCACTTCCGTAACCGGGTGGTCTCTCTGGCGGATGAGGTGGGAGCAGCTCCTGCAGCAGGCAGAGCGGCCCGCACCATCAGCGGCGGCTTCGACTATTTCGAGCAAAGCTCGGCCGCGCAGCTAGCTCCGGGGGATGCTGCATGACGCCGGGATCTGGACCGCACGGCCACGCCTCCGGCGCTGGCAGCCCGGGCCAAGGCGACGACCAGCCCGCTGGCCTGGTATCAGGAACACCTCGTCTGGCTCAAGGCCTATGATGCCTATCTGGCCGAGGTGAAGCACCAGTTCGAACTGGGCAGCGCTCAGGGTAACACCTTGCCCGATGAGCTGGTCGATCGAGTGCTGGCCCAGCTCAACAGCAAACTGGAGGGCACTACGCTGGCGGGCGCCTATCAGGGCTGGCAACAGTTGCCGAGCGATGCCGATGAAGCGCTGCGCACCGACTACAAAGCAGTGCTGGACAGTATCAACAGCCGTTACCTAGCCCTGCGCGACTACCTGGATTACCAACACGGCGGCGCCTATGCGGTGCGCCTTGGCAGCGGCGAATGTGCCGACGGTTTCTGCGGCATGACAAATGGTCGTGACTGGTATCGCTGGTTGCTAAAGAAACACACCACCACCGACATGACACCGGAGCAGGTACATGCGCTGGGGCTCAGCGAGGTCGATCGGATCTTCGGCTCCATGGTCAAGGTGTGTTATACCGTCGGGAAATGCGACAGTGATGATGTGGCCCAGAACAAGCAGAACGGCCAGATCTATGCCTTCTTCCGCTACCTGAACGAACCGCATTTCTTCTATCAGAATCCGCTGGAGAGCTGGTCCTCCGATCTCAACCCGGACAACGCGGCCGACGCGACCCTGAGCGAGCCGCAGCAGCAGGCGCTGACCGAGCACGAAAGAGCGCTGCAGGAGTACAACGCCTTCAAGAGCAAGGCAGCGCTGGTGCTGCCGGACTTCTTCGATGCCGAGCGCACCATTCCAAAACTGGATTACGAAGTAGTGCCCGTCTCCTATGAAGATGCGCCCTATGGGGCGTTGTTGCTCAAATCAGGGAACTATCCCGCAGTTTGGTGATCTGATCTCTTAGGTTCACCACCGGGAGCGCCAGAT
>NZ_BAAGVN010000224.1:0-1548 GCF_054780855.1 Pseudaeromonas pectinilytica | reverse complement strand
AGCCGACGCCGTAGTAGTGGTGGGTAACCGCCAGCACGAAGGGCTGAACATGATTAATCGTGATTAGGACAGTGGATACTCGAGGATGATTGATGATGCACAAGCACGGGAAACCGTGGCCTTGAACGCAGAAGACGAGCGGAACACGTCAAGGGCGGAGCAGGGTGTTGAAGTCAACTCGGCGGCCAGTGGGCAAACGAAAGCGGAAGTGTCGATAACAATCGAAGCAGTGATAGCACGCGAGAACATGAAGCTGGCCTATCAGCGAGTGGTGGAGAACAAGGGAGCGGCAGGAGTCGATAACCTGAGGGTCTCGGAGCTCAAACCCTGGCTGCAACGGCACTGGCCGAGTGTGAAGAGTGCCTTGATAGCGGGCAGCTACCTGCCACGAGCGATACGCAGAGTGGACATCGCCAAGCCGGATGGTGGGGTGAGAAGCCTGGGCATCCCGACCGTGGTGGATAGGCTCATCCAGCAAGCGATAGCGCAGGTGTTAAGCCCGAAGGTAGAGCCGGGCTTCTCGGAGTCTAGCTACGGCTTCAGGCCAAAACGCCATGCAGGACAGGCGGTGCAACAGGCACAGCAGTACATACAGGGCGGAAAGCGCTGGGTTGTGGATATGGACCTGGAGAAGTTCTTCGACCGGGTAGACCACGACATACTGATGTCAAAGCTGTCGCGGGAAATCCAGGATGAACGGCTGCTGAAACTAATCCGCCGCTATCTGGAAGCGGATATGGTGACAGGAGAAGAGGTGACGAAACGGGAGCGGGGCATGCCGCAAGGCGGGCCGCTGTCGCCGTTACTCTCGAACATCGTACTGGACGAGCTGGATAAGGAGCTGGAAAGACGGGGCCATAGCTTCTGCCGCTACGCCGACGACTGCAACATCTATGTAGGCAGTCGGAAGGCGGGAGAGCATGCCTTGCAGGAACTCAGCGAGTTTCTGGAGAAGAGGCTGAAACTGCAGGTGAATGGGCAGAAGAGCGCGGTGGCGAGGCCCTGGGAGCGGAAGTTTCTGGGGTATAGCGTGACGGCGCACAAGGCCCCGAGGCTGAGAATCGCGCCGGTGAGCGTGGAAAGGCTGAAGGACAAAATCCGCAGCCTGACGACGGGGCACAGGACGAAATCAGTGAAAGCGACTATCGAGGAGCTGACCCCGGTGCTGCGGGGTTGGATAGGCTACTTCCGTCTGACCGAAGTGAAGGGAGTACTGGAGGAGCTGGACGGCTGGATAAGGCGCAAACTGCGCTGCCTGTTATGGCGGCAATGGAAGCGACCGATCACCCGAGCACGAAAGCTGATGAAGGCCGGACTGGACGAGGTCAGGGCGTGGAGGTCGGCGTGTAACCAACGGGGCCCGTGGTGGAACGCGGGGGCCAGCCACATGAATCAAGCCTACAAGAAAAAGTGGTTTGAGGCATTGGGGTTGGTATCACTGCAGGAGTTGCATAGACAGTTCCAGAGTTAACATGAACCGCCGTATGCGGAACCGCATGTACGGTGGTGTGAGAGGACGGAGGCCGCGAGGCCTCCTCCTACTCGATG
>NZ_BAAGVN010000223.1:0-1514 GCF_054780855.1 Pseudaeromonas pectinilytica | reverse complement strand
CCCATTCGGCAGGCCGTCAACTAAGCCCGCCCGGCGGGTTGGGGAGCGAGTATCCGACTTTGGATTTGATCAACAAGGCCACTGGCACCAAGAAAGCGAGGCCTCACACAAATACAGGGCCGCAACAGGTATTCAACACACCGAACAATGCAACACACATCAATCCTGCAATACATTCCGCGCGTAATCGATGCCCTGCTGGATCTCCTGATTCAGGGTCGGCAGCATGCCGTCGATGGCCGCCTGTTCGACCGAGTGCACCGGGGAATAGTCCAGCACCTGCGCCACACCATCCGGTCCCAGCAACATCGGCTGACTGAAGAACCGCGCCTGCGGGTGACCGCCTTCGATATAGGCATATTCGCGGATATCCGCCTCCCCCTGCTTGGCCCGCACCAGCGACAGGCAGAAGCGCAGCGCGGCATAAGCCATGGCCAGGGTTGCCGAACCCGCACCGGCTTTGGCTTCCACCACCTCGGTACCCGCCTGCTGTACCCGGGCAATCAGGGCGCGCAACTGCTCGTCGGTGTAGTGCTCGGCGACATGGGAGAACAGGGGCACTATGGTCAAGCCGCTGTGGCCACCGACGACCGGCACCACAGGGGCATCGACCTCCCGGTTCATATCCAGGCAAAAGGACTCGGAACGCGCCACATCCAGCGAGGTGAGGCCGAACAAGCGGCGCGGATCATAGACCCCGAGCTGGGTCAGGACCTCCGCGGCGATCGGCACCATGCTATTGACCGGATTGGTGATGATGGCAATCAGCGCCTTGGGGCACACCCGGCCGCAGTGCTGCACCAGATCCATGATGATACCGGCGTTGAACTTGAACAGGTCAGAGCGCTCCATCCCCGGCTTGCGGGCGATCCCCGCCGGGATCAACACGATATCTGCCCCCGCCAGCGCCGCCGAAGGATCTCGGCCGGTAAAACCGGCGACCTGTACGCGACTCGGGATATGGCTCAAATCCACCGCCACGCCCCGGGTCATGGGAGCCGGGTCGTAGAGTGCCAATTCGGAACCCGCTGGTAATTGCATTTTTAACAACAAGGATAACGGCTGACCAATCCCCCCTGCGGCACCCAGTACGACAACTTTCATCTATTGCTCCATGCAGCGAAGATCATATTAATAAACCCGGTGAGATGTAATGAATTAACAACAAACAAAACAATTCACTCACAAACTATTCATCTTTTATTAGCGTCACAGCTATTTATTAACAAAAACAGCAACTGAGATATTTTTATCAATTTATCATGTAGTTACAGTGCAGTCATTCAGGAATAACCGAGCCATTTCACAAAATATAATATGGAATCGAAGAGTAATAATACTATTCAGGACCAGAAAACAAGGGATAATCCAGCATAGACAAATGCGCTATGAATACTCGCTGAAATAACCACAACCTATAGCAGACTATTATTTTCCTGATTACCATCGAGACTCAGCCAGCTTCAACAGGCGTTGTGGCATTGGAGCCGTTCGACAGCCGATCCTGACCAGTT
>NZ_BAAGVN010000222.1:0-1469 GCF_054780855.1 Pseudaeromonas pectinilytica | reverse complement strand
GATGTGTACAAAGATGCGGGCAGCATCAGCAATGCCATCACCAGTGCCACTGGCGACAGCTTCGAACAACTGAGCCCGAACACTACGCCGGTGGTGACTGATATGGTGTTCAACCCAACCTCCACCGACGACACCATTAATATCCAAGAAGATCTGGGTAATACCACCAATCGCCATACCTTAACGGTTGATGATTTTGGTTCATTCAACGATCAGGATACGGGTGATAGTTTGCAGGTGATCCGCATTGATTCATTGCCAGCAAACGGTACCTTTTATTTGAATGGTGTTGCCATTACCAGTGCCATGGTCTCGGCGCCAGGTGGGGTGACGATCAAGGTTTCGGATATTTCAGCCGAAAATTTGAAATTTGATCCTGCCGATAATTCGGATCTGGATAGTTCATTCAAGTTCAGCGTCAGTGATGGTACCAATTGGAGTAACACTTCCTATGCCACGCAAATCAATATAACGGCGCTGGCTGATAGACCAATCTTGAATATTGCCAGCTCAGAATATCAAGGGGGGATTGCCGCTGCTAATAATAAAGGCAATGGTTTGGTGTTGAGTTATTACGATAATGTCGCAGGTCTTGACCATGGTAATTCAAATTCAAACTCTAGCAATGCGAAAAATACTGTTAAGGTAGAGTCTGTATTGGAGGCGACGACTCCAAAAACCATTGCACCGGTGACAGATTTAGGTGTTGTTCGAACTATTGATGAGAATGATGCTTATAGCGCCAAGGGGCTAATTTATTTAGAAGCTGGTCATACCTACACATTTACAGGGCATCAGGATGATACATTCCGCTTGGAAATTGGAGGGGATGTTCTAGTCAATAATGGCTTCAATACCCATAAGGACTATAGCGGAGCCTACAAAGTCACTACGAGCGGTTACTACACTTTTGAGATGTTTGCTTATAACGGGCACTACATCGGCGATTTTTCAGTTAAGGTTGCGGTCGATACCGGTACTGCGGTGAATTTGTCGACCAGCAATATTCCGCTGTATACCGGTATCGATGCGGTTGATAACGCTGGATTGCAGCACGGCGCTCAGACGGTCAACGGTGATGGTGGCTATTACGAGGTGGAATATAACCATGGGATGGCGGAAACCGCGATTGCATTGTCACCCATTTACCCTCAGCTGAAAGATGGTGATGGTTCTGAATCTCTGACCTTGACGATAGGTTCGATTCCGGCCGGGGCTGTATTGAGCGATGGCCGCCAGAGCTTCACTGCCACAAAGGAGCTGGATTCGGTTGATATTAGTAATTGGAATGCCGCTTCTTTAAAAATCACGCCGCCGGATGGTTTTATCGGGCAGATCCAGCTAACTGTTACTGCCACTGCAACCGAGGCAAGCAACTCTGATCATGCAGGGCGAACGCATGAGTGTCTAGTTTTTGAGCGATACGGATAATCCGGCAATCAGCACCTTCTCCAAGTGTTCTGTTTTCA
>NZ_BAAGVN010000221.1:0-1460 GCF_054780855.1 Pseudaeromonas pectinilytica | reverse complement strand
TCATAGATGGTCGCCCCCGGTTTGCCAAGCTCTCAATCGATGACAGTGAGTAAGGTGGAGATTGCAGCCATAGATCCGGACTTTGTTCGAGGCTGCCGCCTCTGTCCCTGATGGAATTCGCTGGCCGTCACCTCAATCAGCAGAGCGCACTTGAACGTGCCCTGACTTCTACGGGTTTTGACGGCCACGGTCTGACCTGTCTCGCCATCACGTCATGATTGCCTGTGCAATCGGTGGTTCTTCTTGATACTTGCTGTCGTCGCGCTGTTACGCCGCCGGGGTTTCCATGTCCCGCCTCTATTGCTGCCTGAGGCGCGGTCGGCGCTGTGGAAGTTCCATGTTCATACCTCTGCTCCGTAATCGGCTTCAAACTCTCTGTCGTGGGCGAGCAATGCCCATACGATGCGGGCATTCTTGTTAGCGAGCGCCACGGCGGCCACGTTATAGTTGCGTCGCTCCATTACTCCTGCCAACCAACTGTTGGCCTGGTGGGCCTGGCGCTCAGCTACCCGGAGCACCGCTCGAGCTCCGTGGATCAGCAGGGTGCGCAGATAGCTGTCGCCGCGTTTACTTATACCCAGCAGGGTTTGCTTGCCGCCGCTGGAATTCTGCCGTGGCACCAACCCCAGCCAGGCTGCCAGTTGTCGGCCATTCTCGAAATTCTTCGCATCACCGACCGAAGCTACCAAGGCGCTTGCCGTGATCGGGCCAATGCCGGGGATCTTCGCCAGTTTTCTGCTGGCGGTGCTATCCCTGTGCCAATTCTGGATCTGGACTTCCAGTTCCTGGGTGTGCCGGTCAAGTTCTTTGAGGTGATCGCCCAACCGTTTGATCAATATGCGAAACGACCCTGGCAAACCGTTCTCACCATCCTCCAGAATCTCGGGCAGGTGCTTGCCGATGTATGCAATGCCTTTCGGGATGATGATACCGTGTTCAGCCAGAAGGCCGCGGATCTGGTTGGCCTGCGCAGTCCTTGCCTTAACGAAACCCTGACGGGCGCGATGCAACGCTAGGACGGCTTGCTGCTCGCTGTTCTTAATCGGCACAAAGCGCATGTTCGGTCGACTCACTGCTTCGCAGATTGCCTCGGCATCCGCCACATCGTTCTTGTTGGTTTTCACGTACGGCTTAACGAACTGCGGCGCCATCAGCTTCACGGTATGCCCCAGCCTCTGCAGCTTGTTAGCCCAGTAGTGAGCGCTGCCGCAGGCTTCCATGCCGATCAGACATGCGGGCAGATTGGTGAAGAATGCCATCATCTGGTCCCGTTTCAGCTGCTTCTTCAGCACCGTCTTGCCGCGCTCATCCACGCCATGCACTTGGAACAGGTTCTTTGCTAGGTCAATACCAACAGTCGTAATCTTCATCACGGTCGCCTCTCTGGGTCGGTGGGAATTTTCATTCGCCACTTTGGCACTACAGATGCCATTTTAGGTAGGGGCGACCATCCCATTAGC
>NZ_BAAGVN010000220.1:0-1439 GCF_054780855.1 Pseudaeromonas pectinilytica | reverse complement strand
TGCCTCCTGCATGGAGACGCGATTAGATCACAGACGATCTGCCTGTTCAAATTTCATTAACAAAGTGCGATCCCGCCCTGATCTGTACCCAGGTCTTGTCTTGATTCAGCGGCTGATACATCAGATCAGACAATTTTGCGATCGCCGTTTTTTGCGCCAATAGCTGTCTATCCGCCTGGGCCTGTTGCTGGAACGTCGTGCCGGTAGCCGGAGCCCGCAGCGCAGGATCCACATCGATACTGGAACAACCGGTGGCCAGTAAACCGACCAGCCACAACCAACTCTGTTTACCCTGTGTCATACCTGTCTCCTCAGAAAATACGGGCCCCAGAGGGGCCCGAGAATCAAGAATAATAAGTGTAGATTGGTTGCCCAACCGATATTACCACCACATATCCGCTTGCAACCCGACCAGGAAGTCTTCGCGGCTATCTTGCCAAGCCGCTTCGTAATTGCGATCCACATAGGTGGCCAGCAGACGAATTTCAGGTGACGGACCCACACCAGTATTCACGGTGAAAGTGGGTACCACACTCAGTTTGCTGGAGTGGCTCCCTTGATCAACACCCGCGACGACCAGGTTGTTTTTCACGTAGCCCACTTCAGTTTGCACCGAGAAGAACTCATTCACCGGAAACACGGGACGTAAGGAAGCCGCATACCAGGAGTCATGGCCACCCAGTTCATAATCGTTGTACTGATAGGAGAGCGTTGGCAGCACATGCAGGCTGGCGCCATACCAACCCCCCCAGGCAAACATCCGGTAGGACTGATCGCCGTCCATCACCTTGGACTGATACGGCTTATAGCCATCCGCCTTGTCTTGCAGTGTCTTCTGATACAAGGAGCCCTTGCGGTACATGGAAGTATTGGTCAGGTTCGCACCCAGCAAATCGCCGGAGCCCAGACCACGACCCGCTTGCGCAATAAACTTGGAGAAGCCACCCGGCATAAAGAAGAAGTCTTCCCGTGAATAGATAGCGGTTCCTTCCATCCCCTTGGTCGCATATTGCTTGCTGTCACCGGTGAACTCGTTGTTCGGCATCTGTTTCAGCGCGACTTCGAAATCCCAGGCGCCATATAAAGCACTGGAGTGGAGGGTGTGCATGGTGGCGGCACTACCATCCGGGCGATCCGAGTGGTCGGTGTCGTTGCTGTTGATATAAGCAAAGTCCCACTTACCATCCGCCATTTCTACATTTTTAAAACCGACACCGGTACCAGAGTAATCGGTATAAAAATAATCGGTAGTCCAAATATAGTTTTCACGATCGTAATAACGCAGACCACCCCACATGGTGCCGGTCGGAGTAATACCGCCTAATTCCACATAGGTCTCGGACACACCGGTTTCACGCAGGGCGGGATCGCACTTTGTTAATGAAATTTGAACAGGCAGATCGTCTGTGATCTAATCGCGTCTCCATGCAGGAGGCACG
>NZ_BAAGVN010000219.1:0-1413 GCF_054780855.1 Pseudaeromonas pectinilytica | reverse complement strand
TGCCTCCTGCATGGAGACGCGATTAGATCACAGACGATCTGCCTGTTCAAATTTCATTAACAAAGTGCGATCCCGCCCTGATCAGTTCATTGACCAAGTCGTTGTTACATTTTTGTTCAAACGCTTCCACTATATTACTTAGCTCTTCTAAACCATCAAATGCACGTTTGGTGTAAACAAGCGTCATCGCCTCCGTCAGATGCTTGAATTGATACTTGATATCATCTAAGTCACCAAGTCGATTTGCAACAATAAACCACGCAAAGGTATGTCTGAATTTATGTGCGCTAAACTTAAAAATATCACCAGTTACATAAGGCTTACCACGACTCTTACCGCTTGATGATATATAATTACAGCCGAACTGTTCCAACTGATAGACATCACTTTTCTCTAATGAAATCTTGTAACGATTAAGTTCAAGCATAGAGTTCTTTGTTTCAGCAGCGTGTGAAAACTGTACGCTCAATGCTGACACACTACAGCAGAATAACTTGTCATCTCTTATACCCCACTCAAGCTTATGAATGTGATTCTCAGACAAGTTACGCCGTAGATGTTTTAACAATGCTTCTGCACGCTTAATGAACGACTTATTCAATCTAGTCAGAAGATTGATAGCATCATACACATCGCTATTAGCAACCCAATCCAAATCTACTGACGACTCGTCGGTTTTTGTTAAGACAGACCGTACAGCATAGTGAAAATTACCTGATTTAACACTTTTCTTCGCCGCACCATTCCGAAGCGCAAGAACCTCTTCTTTACGCATGCCAGTAAAGAGAAGTACTTGAGCATACACATGCGTCTTTAATGATTCCATAACATTAATCATTGGCTCAAACTTCCCAGACCATACTGAGCCTTTACGTACCCACAATCGATGAATTGTAGTGCCAAGAGACCCCGTCAACATGACCTTTGAATCTATCATAATAAGATCGCTAATATATCTGTCATTCAATTCCTCCCAAAGAGGCATCAACTCTTCTGCAGCCTTAATTCCTTTAGATGTTTCGAAAATCAGTTTTTTTACTACACCTGTAGGTATCACTGGATATGATAGGACAATATTGTCTCGCGCAATCTTACTAATCTCATCAAGATACAAGGTTTTAAAAGACATAGTCAGCAGATTTTGCTTTATCAATACATCTAGCCATGCAGCAAATTGAACAATTGCACCAGTTCCAAATCCATTATTACTAATCGGTGTATGTAAAAAGTCCGATATCAGATTTCTGACTTTAATCTCTGGTTGAGTCGCAAGATCTCGAAATGACTGATAACCTCGCAAACCCATATAACGAGCTAATCTAGATAAATACAGGGCTGACGCATCAGTGTTTATACTTTGAACAACCCCATACATTCGAACAAATATTGTTCATTCAGACAGCAGAGCCTGCG
>NZ_BAAGVN010000218.1:0-1409 GCF_054780855.1 Pseudaeromonas pectinilytica | reverse complement strand
TAATGCCGATCAGTTAAGGATCCATTGACCGATCCTCAGGCTGTGTAAAAATCCGAAACTCACGGTTGGGTTTCGGTTTTTTTTATGCGCATTGAACAAGCTCTCGATTTTATACACACCTGTCCTCCTGCCAAATTTGAAGGGCTATCAGACCTCTTGTCTCCTGAGCTGGTTCAAGCTTGTCTTGCCGAAACCGGCTCGGTTTCCCTGCGTCGCAGACGTATGCCTATGGAGCGTGTGCTATGGGCCATTATCGGTATGTCCTTGTTTCGTCATGTCTCTATGGCCCAACTCGCGACTAAACTCGACATCCTGTTACCCGGGGACCGCCCTTTTGTCGTACCCAGTGCCTTTATTCAGGCTCGGCAAAAACTCTCGGACAAAGCGGTCGAAATGGTGTTTAACCAGACGGCCAGTTTGTGGCATCAGCAATGTGAGCATCCCACATGGGCTGGACTGCAACTGCTGGCCGTCGATGGTGTGATGTGGCGAACACCAGATACCACTGAGAATACCACTGCCTTTAACAAACCCAAGACTGCCAGTGGAGTACAGAGCTACCCCCAGGTCCGCATGCTTTGCCAGATGGAGTTGACCAGTCATTTGCTGACCCAGGTCGTCATGGATTCTTGCGAGGTCAACGAGATGGTACTGGCTGAGCAACTGATAGCCAATACGCCGGATAACAGCCTGACACTATTCGATAAGGGATTCTATTCATTGGGTTTATTGCATGCTTGGCAACATGCGGGAAGCGGTCGGCATTGGCTGCTGCCCCTGAAGAAGGGAACGAAATTCGAGGTGATAACCAAGTTGGGGCGCCAGGATGTACTGGTCCGGCTCGCAACCACTCCGCAGGCGAAAAAGAAATGGCCGGAGTTACCGCCCTATCTGGAAGCCAGGCTGTTGACCCGTCAAATCAATGGCAAGGAGCGACAAATATTGACCTCGATGACCGACCCGATGCGATATCCGGCGACTGACGTGGCGGAGTTATATATGAATCGTTGGGAGATTGAGCTGGGATATCGGGAAATGAAACAGAGCCTGCAACGGAGCCAGCTCACGCTGCGCAGCAAGAAACCGGAAGGGGTAAGACAAGAGTTATGGGGATTGGTGCTAGCGTATAATCTGTTGCGATATCAGATGGTTAGAATGGCAGCTAGTCTCAATGGTTATACAGCGAGCCAGCTGAGTTTCCATATGGCCTCGGTGTATTTAATCCATGAACTCAGTTGTTTGCCGTTTATTTCGCCGGGTAATGTTCCGGCAAGAGTGGCAGAGCTGGAGAAGCAGGCAGAGCAGTTCATCTTACCGACGAGACGGGAGCGAAGTTACCCTCGATGTGTAAAAGCCAGGCCAAAGAAGTATGCAATCAGAAAACCTAATAAAAACAATGCCAGTCAGCG
>NZ_BAAGVN010000217.1:0-1396 GCF_054780855.1 Pseudaeromonas pectinilytica | reverse complement strand
TTTTTGGCGATTAAATCAGATCACAAACGAAGCCTTTTTTCTATCTATTTCAATTGGTTGTAGCTAAAGATCCTGTACATGTGGCGTCACTATGCTCCAGCACGCCCAGATAGACGTGGGTGAACTCGGGGCTTAGAAAATCAAAATCCAGCTCCTTGTCGAGCTCGGCCCAGTCGCCATAGCCTTGGTAGCTAAAGTCGGTGATGGTATCGAACAGCCAGCCGTTGAGGCCGCGCACCAGCCGGATTTCCACCGGGTGATAGCCGCCTTGGGTGGCTGAGTAGTTGGGGTCATTAAAACGAAAGGTGAGCGCCGTCAGCGGCTCCAGATTGATGCATTGCTCGCTCACCATCTCGGCCAGTTGGGATTTCAGCCAGGGGCTGACGGGCAGCAGTTGGCCTTCCGCTTGAAAGGGAATTGTCATGGTCATCTCCTGAGTATTCGGGGGTTAGTCGGTCAGCCAGTCGAAGAGCTTCTTGGCGCCGTATAGCGCGGTTCCGGCTACCGCTATTGGAACGGCTAGCGGGGCGGAGCTCGCTAGGGTTAATCCGCCCGCAACAATCGCTGCGGTCTGTGAGGCGGAAGGTAAAGCCGTTGTCACAGCGGTCGCTATCGCGGTTTCACGCAGTGGATGGGCCACGGCCATGGTTTCTATGGGAACAACCGGCAGACGTGGGAGCACCTGACTGCCGACGGCAAGCCCGGTTTCTACCAGCCTTTGTACCTGCGCACTGTAGTGAAAGCCCTGGATACACCAGGTTACGAAGTGCTCGCAGTTGTTGAGCAGGGCGCTGTAATGCGCCTCACCCAGTCGCGACCAGGCACGCTCGACGCTTTGCTCAGGTGCGTAGCGACGCAGGCTGTGGGAGACAACGCGGCAAGGATGGCCGTTGCGGAATACGTCCAGAGAGGTCAGTACCACTTGCCCGGACTCCTCGCCGGACGAGTAACCGGCGTAGTGGATGACTTCGTTATTCCCGACATAGAGCCCGTGATGGGTAAACCCCGGACGCGGGGAAATCAGGTGGTCACCTGCTTGCATGATGGTTCTCCTTCAATTGAATAAATAGAAAACGGCCCAAGGTCTCCCGAATCAGGGGAGCCCTTGAGCCGTGTATGCCGTTGAGTGATCGGTGTGGCGTTAGCCGTGCGAGGCGGTGGTTGTGGTGCTGGTAGGTGAAGCGGAGCCCAGCTTGCTGGTCAGTCGGGACTGACGGATGGGCGTGGTGGCTTTGGGTTTAACCGCCGCAGTTGCAGGCGATGCTATGTCGCTGGTCTGAACCAGTGGGTTTTCCGTTTCTGACTCGGGATAAAACTCCTCCAACATCTGCGGGATATCCTCCTCGGTTTCTTCAAACTGACCATTGCCCAGTAGCGCTCGGGCCATGGCTTCCAG
>NZ_BAAGVN010000216.1:0-1381 GCF_054780855.1 Pseudaeromonas pectinilytica | reverse complement strand
TCAGAGGCTGGACGTTATCGATTATCTCACTATATTCATCAAACTCTTGAAGCTATCCACTACGCTGTAGCTGACCTTTTTCGATGAAATTTGCTCGCTCAATTTTTCGAAGAAGCGCTTGGCGCAATCGACCTTGGCTTGTTCCATGGCCTTCAGTTGCAGTGACTCCATTGAACCCTTTGTTTCTGCAACAAAATAGACATGTTTGACGGCTCCCTCTTCGAACGCAATAGCCCAGTCCGGGTTATAGTTGCCAACAGGAGTTGGTATGGAAAAGCCACGAGGTAGCTTGGCATAGACGGTCACTTCCTTGGCTGATTCAAGTCCGCCAGGATCATTAGATTTCGGATCGCCAAAGACCAGTTTGCGCTCCACGTCTGAGTCGGTGATCAGATAGTCGTAGATGTGCTTCTTCAACGGCTGGCCTGCATGGACGAAATCTTGCTTGGTTTGCCCCGCCGTAAAGATGCTGCTATCAAACTTATCTTCCAGCAGGTCATACGTCAGATGCTCCACCACCATGGTGGCCTTTTGTGTATTGATCAGGCGAGCCGTCTGGCTAATAAAATCCTCAGGGTTGTTACGGAACTGGTCGAACACCACCTTCTGGATCTTCTGCAATATGGCCGCAACCGTACTGCGTTTGAGCTTGGTCAATTCACTAACCTTACCCAACAAGTCATATTTGACCGTCGAGTGCACCGAATGCTGATACTCCTCCCGCTCCGTTTCGGATACGGCGAATCCCTGCCCCGTTTTCATCTGCTCATAGGTGGCGTTGTCAACTTGCTCACCCCGCACGATATTGAAGTGGAGTTTCTCTACACGTAGATGCTGATCCAGCTCTTTGACCGCCTTAGCTATCAACTCTGCGGAATCAAAATCGACCTGGTAGATGGCCTTGTGGTTAATTCGTTGCCACAGTTCCTGGAACTCTTTCTTATCGAAATTGCTATTCAGCGGATTGATCTTGCCCTTGCGATCATCATCGATAGCGGGCAATTGCTTGTCAGTGTAGATGGAATCAATCACATCCAGTATGGGATCGCTATAGGGCTGCAGATCACCCGGCATGGCCGCTAACGTGCCAGCCTTGCGCGCATCGATGTAGGCATCAGTAATGCGGTCCTGCTCATCGGTATAATCATTTTTGACCAGATAGCGATAAATCTTTTTGGCCATCTCTTCGGTGATTTTGATATCACCCTGCGCGGTTTTCAGCACTTTGCCGACGAAATAATGCTCGTCCGCCTTCTGCGGTCGGGTAGAGAGCGAATTACTGATATCACTCTGCAGTGCCGAGGCGTTGTTGCTCAAATCAGGGAACTATCCCGCAGTTTGGTGATCTGATCTCTTAGGTTCACCACCGGGAGCGCCAGAT
>NZ_BAAGVN010000215.1:0-1302 GCF_054780855.1 Pseudaeromonas pectinilytica | reverse complement strand
TCTGACCGGCGCAGGCTATGTCAGTTATGCCGGTAAATCGGCCGCATTTGTGCCGACCGGGCTCCCGGACGATGGCGTGTACCATGTTGCCTATACCCGAGGCCCATACCGTCTAGCCAACGTCACCATCCCGACGGATGCGGCAACCATGGCCAGCTTCGATGCCAGCACCCCGCTGTCACCGGGCAAGACCGTGGTGCGCTATCCATTGCGCCGCCGCACCGCAACCGGATCGCCGGAAACGGTAACGGTCACCATGACCGATGATGGCACCGGCAAACTGCTGCGCGATGGGGTGCAGGTCGGCACCATCGACTACGCCACCGGCACCGGTTCGTTCACCTGGGCCAAGGAATATTCCTACACCATCACCAGCTATGTGTTTAATGGTCTAGCAATGCAGAAGCAAAAAGAGACCATCACCGCCACCGAGTTGAACGGTGGCGCCGGTACGCTGGAAGGGCTGTCGAGCAACGCCGCGGCGGGAGTGGCCGAGAACATTACCATGAATATGCCGGAGCTCGCCTTCTCCCTGGCAGCGCCGAATCTGGTCTCTGGCAGCCTGATGTTCACAGACAACAGCAATACCTACATCGAGCGTGACGGCATCTTGTGGAAGAACCCAGACAGTCGCACCGGTGCTGGCTCCCGTGTAGGGCGTGTCGAGCTGGCGGCCAGCCGGGTCATCATTAGCGATGCCAAAGGCATCACCGGGAACCTCCAGATCAATGCTGGGGTGGCACTGGTCTCTCGGCCCTATATCTCCAGAGCGGTCTGGAAAACCCCGGGTGCGCCCCTCAAATCGGGCGGGTTGGAGATCAAGGCAACTGGAGTCAATGGCGTTGTGTTGTCTGCCAGCGATCCGGGTACTGGGGATCTGGCCGGGGCGCTGGGTACTGGGCAGGCCGACATCTCCATGGGGTTGGTCTCCATGTCGTTTAACCAGCCCGTTGAGGCGGGTAGCCTGGCCTATTCAACCGTGATCCTCACCGCCATCCCGCTGGATTCCGATGCCATCGGCATCGACCCGGTGCGCCTGCCGCCGGATGGCAAGGTGCCGATTTATCAGGATGGCGTCGGCGTGGTTATCGGCCACACCGCTACCATCGACATTGGCACCCCGACTGCCAGCCAGGTGATTGATTGCGGCCGCGACTATCTGGCCGAGGTCTGGATCACCGATTCTGCTGGCGGCAAGCTGGCGGTCAATCAGTACGCCGAAAACCGGGATACCGGCATCGTCACCATGGCCAGCTCGCTGGCGCTCATCGATGCGGCCGGTACTGCACTGGTGCCTCCGCT
>NZ_BAAGVN010000214.1:0-1259 GCF_054780855.1 Pseudaeromonas pectinilytica | reverse complement strand
GAAAACAGAACACTTGGAGAAGGTGCTGATTGCCGGATTATCCGTATCGCTCAAAAACTAGACACTCATGCGTTCGCCCTGCTTCACCACCCCACTAACAATTAAATTGTTATTCAGCCTAGAATACTTTATCCCACTTTGTGATAAATAATAAAAAAACACCTTCGTTGAGTGTTTTACAAAACCTTCCCAATGTGAATACAACAGCAGCGTTGCTGCTCTCAAGTTTAAATCAACATATCCATCTTTAGATCTTTCAATCAAGTATTTTATATTCGTCAGCTCACGTTTTCTCCATGCTCTGTCTTTAGATATAAAATCAACAAACTCTTCCTTGCTTCGTACTTTCATGGCCTAAACTATCAACCTCCTGCCGAGAGGTATTAATTTTGGAAGACGATATGTTGCACGAATTCCAGACCCACTATTTTCGAGAAACACTGCATTTTCAGGTAATAACTTTGAAACACGCTGGATGGTTTCAATCAACGTCATATCAATTTGAGAATCTCCAGCTACCAGTTCCAGATGTGAAGTGAGATAACCAAATACACCTGATGTAATAACCTCAAAAATAGCTATAGAGAAAGAACCCTTATATTTAGTTCCATCCCACTTCCTATATGCATTATCGCCGAGGGCAACATTTACATACCTGAAAGTTGCCGAAAACAGGCTTCTTATTAGGTTAACATCAAGGTCGGAATCACTCGCTAATTTTTTCATATTATTAGTCAAGAATGGGCTAATGTCTTCAATAGCAGACAGCTCAGCAAGAGATGCCATGTTTTGGATCAAAAACCTCAGCACAAGTTCCATGTCAAATCGCTCTTCTATCAAACGATCCGTAATACTAATAGTATTAACAAAGTTCTCATCTCGACTCATTTCCAGGATTAATTCAAAGAACCCTGGATTCAACATAATCAATAAACAATTTCTAACCTCTTGGTCAGATAAATTACTTCCACCCGTGTTTAATCGTTGAAACAACTCAAACTTGGTGTTTACATCCGACTCTTTTTTTATTATTTTCACGTCGATTTTTTCACGCTTAAAGCTGATTTTTAATGCGGTATTAAAAGCATCCGAATCCCAGTTAACCCCAACCAATCCCAGGGCGGGATCGCACTTTGTTAATGAAATTTGAACAGGCTGATCGTCTATGATCTAATTACGCCTCCATGCAGGAGGCGCACTCTATGACCTTGATTGAACACCTTACCCTTGTCGAAGAAACTCGCTCTGACATCAATCGT
>NZ_BAAGVN010000213.1:0-1233 GCF_054780855.1 Pseudaeromonas pectinilytica | reverse complement strand
TGGTCGGGGAGTGTTAGTATCATTTCGGGCTCGGCTCGTTTGTCGTTTGATTGGTTTGGCGATTAATCAGATCGCACAAACGAGCCGAGCCCCCTTCTTTCCCGGATAAGTGATCTACATTTCGGAACGGTTATTTAGCATTAAACAACATTCCACTATTTCACTTGCGTGTTTTTAACTTGAAAAATCACTTTCTCTTATGTCGCGCAATGGTATATCCGGCTCGGAGAATAGAATTTCGTTAATGACTTCAAGGTCGCTTCTTTCTTCAGGAGATAAACCTATTAAATCCATATATTTTTCATACCAGTCACTTATTTCGTTTGAAATTTTTTCGAATTTGTCGCACAGTTGCTTTTTTAAATTATCAACATGCTCTTTTGTTTGGCTGTCATCTATCCACGTTGACGGAGTGCACATTCTAAATGCGGCGTCAAAATCCCTACACCCCCGTAATTCAATCTCCTCCCAGATTAACAATGCAACTAGAGTTTTTTCGATACTATTTGCTTGCTTGATGTATTTATTATGTTTCATCTTCTTTTCTAGGAGTGGCTTTATTTTTTCTATTTCTGGTACTTCGACAAAGTTGTCTTCGTCATAAAGTGACTGATTTTTATATCTTGCAAAGTGGTAGGGGAATTCGGCGAATGTTTCTTGTATATCCTCTTGTGACGCTCCGCAGTGTATCGATAAACCGAGTGTTGGATTAGTTATTCCATCCAGCTTGGGGTATATATAGTGAATTCCAGGTCGCAATCTTTCAGGATAAAATGATAGTGCTTTAATCTGATTGTTACAGGTTGTGGTGTCAGATTTGGACATGTCTTGGCACGTATGTATGCGCATGTTTAGCCATGTTAATCTGTTCTCTTTTTTTATTTTAATTCTTTCGTTTTTTGCAGAATCCAAAGTATTTAATATTTCTCGGATTGATGGCGCTTCAATTATGTCTGCAATTCTGATCCATAGTGTGTATTCGAAATCATCTACTGCATTGTTATATTTTTGTATCAGCGCCTGATCTTCGATCATGGAATCAATTAATTCCCAAAGTGCGTTGTATTTCTCTGCCTGATCTTTAGAATCTGATTTTTTAATTGATTTTCTATTGAATGAAAAGTTTGTCTGAAAGCAATCCCATATTTCTGCGGCGCTGTTCCCTTTACGTGTTGTTGACTATTTTCACCCCACCCGATAACCAGGATTTTGCACTGTTGGGCTCTTGGTTGT
>NZ_BAAGVN010000212.1:0-1219 GCF_054780855.1 Pseudaeromonas pectinilytica | reverse complement strand
CAGGGCGAGAGCGTGAATGAATTGTTAAATTGAGGCCAGTTGAGCAAGCCCTGCATCCAGTACCTTTTCCAGATATGGGCTGCTCATGCCCGCAAATTGCTGCTTCTTCCGCAAGCTTGCTTTACGACTGGTCTCGGCTCGCAGCATGTTCTGCGCCATGTGCCGTGCGCAGGCCAATATCTGAGGGGCATCACCTCGATATATCTGGCAAGCATCCTCATTCATCACGACATCCAGAACCCAGTGCAGGCTATTTTCAATTGCCCAGTGCCCTCGTACCGCTGAAGCAAACTGCTCTGGTGTCAGTTCTGCCGAGCTGATGTAGTAGCGATACTCCATCGAAAATTTTTCCATATTTTCAATTCGATAGGATATTGCGACACCAACAGTATTCAGTGCTTTCCACTCTGGAAATTGCTCTGATAGTGCTCCGGCTGGTAACACATGGTACTCGCGGCCATCGATGCGACCGTGCATTTCCTCGATACTGAGCGTTTCTTCACTCAGCGGCCTCTGCGTCGATTCGGCCAGAGCCGCTCGCACGGCATTATGCAACGTGGGTTGATTGCCTTTTACTGCCAGCAGGTAGTTGCCACCGCCTTTGACGATGGCTGAGGCTATCTCGGTCTGGCAGCCCATGGCATCTATGGATACCAAGCAGCCTTTTATATCGAGGAGTGCCAGTAATTCCGGAATGGCGGTGATTTCGTTGGACTTGGCATCCGTTTTGACTTGGCCGAGCACCAGACGATTCTGAGCGGCAAAGGCGCTGACCATATGAATGGTGGACTGACGACTGTTGCGGTCATAAGAGCTGCGTAAGGTCTTGCCATCGATGGCGATCAGCTCCCCATCGGTACGCTCAGATGTTGCCTGCATCCAGAGGACAAAGGCGTTTTGGAATTGCTCCGGCTGAATACGGGAGATGATCCTGGCTATGGTGTCGTGAACAGGTAATCCGTTAGAAAACAATCCATTACGCTGAAGCCATTCCAGATGCGCCTCGCCGAACAGCTCGATATCTTCCCAACCTTGGGCACCACCGATGGCGGCACAGACAGTCAAAAAAACCACATCAAAGAAGGGATATTCGATTTTGGTTGTCTGACGAGGGTCTTCAAGTTCAGAGAAGAATTGAGTAAATGCAGCATGGTGGTTCATAGAAACTCCCGTAAAAGAGAGTATAAGATCACACCCAGATCGGTCGGTCAAATCATCT
>NZ_BAAGVN010000211.1:0-1214 GCF_054780855.1 Pseudaeromonas pectinilytica | reverse complement strand
GTAGGCAGAGAAAATCCAAGCAAAACAACACGTTAGACGGTGTTATTAATTCGCTTGCCGCTTAAGGTTCTGTACATGTGGCATCTCTGTTATTTGTTATCTGCAAAATCAAATCTTTAAATAAATCGGTTTTCAGCGTTCGCTCCCTATCCCAATTTGATTGGGGAACTTTATGCCAGCCAGCAATCGCATCATGAGAATTTTTTGCCTTGTACTCGTACAAGGTTCCAGTCGTGTCGGCAACAATGGCTTTTTTCTTTGGTCCGCGCTGGTGTGTTAATTTATCATCCGTAGAGCTTGTCGCTGGTGCATTAATAGCCTTAGATCTGATTGCTTTTATATTATTGATTTCTTCTCTGTCTTTTTGACTGAGTGAAGGGTCTGCCATATTGTAAAAAGCACTTGCTCGTGAATCCACCTCAAATCCGTTATACATGTTTGCGAATCCGAGCTGTCCTAGTGTATTGCTTTTTGTTAAATATATATGGAGCCCACCATCATTTTTTTGGCCTTCATCCAGCAGTGCCAGATTTTCTTCAGTACGCTCGACTTTTTGCCAGCCAGAGTTTTGAAAATCCTTACCTATATGGTACTGATATAAATTGCCATCACGGTCTTCATAAATCGATTTGTCTAATTCCTTTCCATATACTGTACCATTGCTGCTGGTAATGACCTTGGTGCCGTAGTCTTTTTCGGTTTGAGTTGGAATGTAAATAATGGTTGCATCCCCATTGGGCTTTATATTGAGCTTGAAGTTATTAAAGGATCTGTATTCATTCTTCAGTCGCTCTTCATCGACATCGCTTTTAGAAATCGCCCTCCATCCTGACTGTTCTCTATGGCCGCTATTATATTCATATCGATATAGCTGACCGTTCCCGTCAGATAATACCAGGCCATCGTGATCAATTCCATATTGTTTGGTTAGTTTGAATAGATCATCTTGATATATATCATATTCGTCAGGTAGTTCTATGGGGCTATTGGGTTGTTCATGAGTGTTGGCCTGTTGAACATTAAATTCGGCTAGGTTGCCAGAACTGTTGCGTTTCTCTCCATGATGGATTCCCCCTTTTACATAGCTGGATTGAATGAATCTGGCATCTTCTTGCGTTACATGCTCTAGACCCTGTCTATTGATCAGATCTTGATCCCCTGTGCCATCAAATCCTTGGCGGCAAGAAAGCCATCCAGTTTACTTTGCAGGGCTT
>NZ_BAAGVN010000210.1:0-1180 GCF_054780855.1 Pseudaeromonas pectinilytica | reverse complement strand
TACAATTAAAATCGTGTTTGGAGCTGCTCAACTGATCGAGACTTGATCAACTTGTGCAAAGAATGATCATGCGTCGGCCCTGTAGATAAATAGCATGCTCTACTTAGTACAGTTGACCATTTCAGTGGAACTCCGCCCTCTACTACTCCGTGGGTTAATAAACAAAGTGTGCTAGCTTTAACCTCAAAGTTAAGAACTTCAACGCCAATATCAAAAGCGATTCGATTATCCCGATACTTTTCAGGATACCAATAATTATCACCAAAAGTGACCTCGATATCCCCCGCAGGGTTTGGTGATATCCACAGCGTCGACTTATCCAAATTCCCAATCTGCTCCTTAGATAACGCGTTGATTCTAATATTACCCGCGGAGTCGGTAGTTGAAATCAAATCAACAATTTCAGTTAAATGCATATCCCGTCCTTAAAATGTTTTTCCAGTGCTGTTCGCAAACTGCCAGAACGGGTGTATCCCTCGCGTCTTAACTATATTCTGACCTTGGATAACGGCATTGGGATCTATATCAGCGAGTGCATTCACAATATCATTTACACGCTCTGATAAAATTTCAATGTATTGTTGCTGCATCTCCATGCGTTCATAATCTACAATGCTGGCTTCCATGTCAGCAATTACAAAATCCCGATATGAAAGTAGCTTCCAAACATGTTCAGCATCAGCAATTGTTCTATAATGGCGACACCATAAGCAGGCGTTGAAC
The DNA here is from genome assembly GCF_054780855.1 of Pseudaeromonas pectinilytica. Classification (NCBI taxonomy): domain Bacteria; kingdom Pseudomonadati; phylum Pseudomonadota; class Gammaproteobacteria; order Aeromonadales; family Aeromonadaceae; genus Pseudaeromonas; species Pseudaeromonas pectinilytica. The sequence goes on along the minus strand of NZ_BAAGVN010000210.1, from coordinate 457 downwards.
TCGGCACAGCGAGGATTTGATATTGCCTGTTCTTTATGGACTTTATAGTGTTGCTTATTGTAAGCGTCAGCCTCGGCGTCATAGCCTTGTGAAGCGCACTCACCATTAGGAGTTTTTTGCCAGTTGCTAGGCATTTCAGTTACGATAGTAATATCGCCTGTGATTGGGCGCCCATGGAAGTAATCACCCATTATTTCAAGAGCACGACCTAAAGTTTGCTCCGCCTTAGTTGTGTCAACTTCAAGATAGTTTTCATAAAATACAGAAAAGCTGTGATTGCCAGCTATCTTATATTTATTAAAGTCTTTCTCGACCTGTCGATAGACATAGTTCATTCCTCCCTTGCGAATTCTTCTTTGTGTGAAACGAACTGAACCTGTCTATTGATCAGATCTTGATCCCCTGTGCCATCAAATCCTTGGCGGCAAGAAAGCCATCCAGTTTACTTTGCAGGGCT
>NZ_BAAGVN010000209.1:0-1173 GCF_054780855.1 Pseudaeromonas pectinilytica | reverse complement strand
CTATCGTCGGAGCACAAAGCTGGCCAGCGAAACCTATAGCTTCACGGCTCAGTCGCGCAGCATGCTGCTGGATGGCGAACAGTCGGACAAACTCACGGTCACTCTGCCCGCAGCCATGGGGGCGTGGCAGTTGGTTGAACAAGTGCTGCAACCTCTCGGCTTTAGTATTGAACGAACTGCAGTTGCTGAATGGGTACAGACACCGGAATGGACTCTTGCCGCACAGTCGGCAAGCTGGGTATCCGTTACACCCATGGCCATCATCAGTTCTATTGCTAAAGCCTGCGGGGCTGTTGTGATGCCGGATATGACCGATGACAAGCTGATCATCACCCCTCGCTATCGGGTATCACCTAGCAAGTGGGCTACCGCGCCAGCATCAGCATGGTCACACCTGATCCCGGAAGATGTCAGCCCGAGCGAGAGCAGTGACCCGCAGTTCACTACGCCGCTGGATCGGGTGCTGATTGCTGGCACGACACATGGGTGCATCACAGAGGTGGTGCGCTCCGGCTCTGCTGGGGTTGTGAGTGCGGCTGATGTTTCGGATGTGCTGGCTCAGGACCCGGCAGCTAATGCTGAACGCGGACGAAATCTCCTGGCTGAGAGTGGTCAGATCGAGATCGTTGCTCTGGAGTTGCCATTGCTCCCACCCGGACAGTCTCCAACCCTGGTTGTGCCTGGCCAGCTGGTAAAGGTACTGCGCGGTGATGGTAGTGAGACACGGGGTCTAGTGCTTGGCAACAGCATCACACCGAACGGCGTAAGCGCGATCTGGCAGTCTGTTAGCTTGGAGGTACATCATGGCAACAGTTAACCCATGGGCTCGGTTCAGGGCCTTACTACCGAGTCAGGTGCGTTATCGGGCTGAGGTCATCTCTGTTGATACTGTGCGCGGCACTAGCTATATAGAGCTGAGCTCCGGGCAGCGCATCACGGTTACAGGCACATCAGCCGCATCTGGGGCGCAGGTCATGATCGTGGATGGTGTCATCGCTGCGACATTACCCAGCTTGCCATTCAGCAGGATTGAAGTTGATGTTTAAACGCTCTCTGAGCAGTGTTTAAACAAACAGGGACAAAACAAACCGTTTCGCCAAAAATGATAAAACCGCCGAGAGGCGGTTTCTCATTTCTAGTGAATCCGTTTATCAATTCGCGCGGCGGGCTACA
>NZ_BAAGVN010000208.1:0-1172 GCF_054780855.1 Pseudaeromonas pectinilytica | reverse complement strand
ATCCGCGGCTTCGGTGCCTGATTTGAGCCCCGTTACATCTTCCGCGCAGGCCGACTCGACCAGTGAGCTATTACGCTTTCTTTAAATGATGGCTGCTTCTAAGCCAACATCCTGGCTGTCTGAGCCTTCCCACATCGTTTCCCACTTAATCAGAACTTTGGGACCTTAGCCGGCGGTCTGGGTTGTTTCCCTCTTCACGACGGACGTTAGCACCCGCCGTGTGTCTCCCATGATTGCACTTACTGGTATTCGGAGTTTGCATCGGGTTGGTAAGTCGGGATGACCCCCTAGCCGAAACAGTGCTCTACCCCCAGTAGTGAGACATGAGGCGCTACCTAAATAGCTTTCGGGGAGAACCAGCTATCACCGAGTTTGATTGGCCTTTCACCCCTAGCCACAAGTCATCCCCTAACTTTGCAACGTTAGTGGGTTCGGTCCTCCAGTAAGTGTTACCTCACCTTCAACCTGCCCATGGCTAGATCACCCGGTTTCGGGTCTACTCCCAGCGACTAATCGCCCAGTTAAGACTCGGTTTCCCTACGGCTCCCCTATACGGTTAACCTCGCCACTGAAAGTAACTCGCTGACCCATTATACAAAAGGTACGCAGTCACCGAACAAGTCGGCTCCCACTGCTTGTACGTACACGGTTTCAGGTTCTATTTCACTCCCCTCACAGGGGTTCTTTTCGCCTTTCCCTCACGGTACTGGTTCACTATCGGTCAGTCAGTAGTATTTAGCCTTGGAGGATGGTCCCCCCATATTCAGACAGGATGTCACGTGTCCCGCCCTACTCGTTTTCACGCTGAGTTTGTTTTCGTGTACGGGGCTATCACCCTGTATCGCCGGACTTTCCAGACCGTTCCACTAACGCATTCAACGCTTAAGGGCTGCTCCCCGTTCGCTCGCCGCTACTGAGGGAATCTCGGTTGATTTCTTTTCCTCGGGGTACTGAGATGTTTCACTTCTCCCGGTTCGCCTCGCAACACTATGTATTCATGTTGCGATACTGCATAAATGCAGTGGGTTTCCCCATTCGGATATTGTGGTGTCAATGCTTCTTACCAGCTCGACCACACTTAACGCAGGTTAGCACGTCCTTCATCGCCTCTGACTGCCTAGGCATCCACCGTGTACGCTTAGTCACTTAACCATACAACCCCAAGAAGTCTT
>NZ_BAAGVN010000207.1:0-1155 GCF_054780855.1 Pseudaeromonas pectinilytica | reverse complement strand
GCCCATATCTGGAAAAGGTACTGGATGCTGGGTTAGCTGAACTGGCATCAATTTAACAATATGTTCACGCTCTCGCCCTGGATTGATTGGCTATGCGAACAGCTGGTGTAGTATATGTCGCTATCACTAAATGGATAATAAATGCCCTATGGATGCCAGATGATTAATAATAAATGCTCTTATCTTGAAGCAGTCGATGATTATATTATTTAATCATGGCGCAACACTTTTTGTATTTAATTCCACTGCCACAAGGGCACAACATATTAGGCTTTAGTTTTAATTCTGCGGGTGCAGGTAAAAACTTCCCTTGGGTATAAAACCATTGTTCTTGCTCGCGGACAAAGGAGGATAATTCATGATGAATATGGAGCCCGGTCGCGTCACGATAATAGGCACAAAAATCGACCCAACCGCTATGGACGCCAAGATCCTGCCCACTGGCTAATACCGTTAAGCTGACCCATTGTGTCTCTTCAGCCTCCGCCGCTAATTCGGCGATACTGCAAGCGGGTCTGTGCTGGGGATGCCAGGTTCGCAAAATGTAAGGCCATTCATGCAGAGTGAAGGCACTAAATCGTGAGCGCATCAATAGCTCGGGTGTGGGAGCTTGGTAATCCCCGGTTAAATAGGGATGACAACACTCCTCGAGGGGCAGACCGCTGCGACAAGGACAAAGAGACATGACGGATTCCGGTGTCGTAAAGGGATCGAAATTATAAGAGACAGCTCCCAAAACAACAGATAAAAATCAGTTTTCAATACGTAATGCGCGTCGATGCAACAATGTTATGCCTATTGGACGTCATAATGGAACTGTGGTACTCGATAGGTCGAGTTACATGCGTAGTCATATGAAACAAGGATAGGTTTTATGAAGATCAAAACCAAAATAGTCAGCCTGGCCGCCATCTCTTTGATTCTGGTTGTGGTCGTGATGAACTTGACCAACTATTTTTTGGGTCAAGCACAGCTTGAAGAAAAACAAACCTTATTAGAGAAGCAGTTGCTCACTGAGAAGAAAGAGATATTAGTTAAATATCTGGCGCTGGCAGAGAGCTCGATTGCAAAAATTTACCTGATTACCATCGAGACTCAGCCAGCTTCAACAGGCGTTGTGGCATTGGAGCCGTTCGACAGCCGATCCTGACCAGT
>NZ_BAAGVN010000206.1:0-1146 GCF_054780855.1 Pseudaeromonas pectinilytica | reverse complement strand
CGCGCCTCCTGCATGGAGGCGTGATTAGATCACAGACGATCAGCCTGTTCAAATTTCATTAACAAAGTGCGATCCCGCCCTGGTTAGAATGCCGATCGTTTGAAATGCAATAATATTTAATCCATTGCTGATTCTAAACAATTGTTCGAGCAATTCTTGTGGGACTTTGTGTTTTGTCCAAAACACTGCATGAATTCCGGCGTGAACAAAGGAATTTAATGGCAGCCAAGAGCTATCCTTGAATTCATGTAAAGCAACTAATAAGTTAGCAATTTGTGGTATTTTATCGAGCTCACCGAGCATTTCATTTAGAAGAGGAATGTTTTTACTCGCTTGTTGTGTCTCTCTATTGAGTGTCGCATCTAGTTTTTCGACTTGCAAATCAGTTGCACAATATATTACCCAAACACTTCTAACTATTGCTTCATATTGCGAACGGAGTGTTGTTCCAACTCCAAGGATTAAATCTTGAGAACATAAGAGTCTTACTGCATCTGAATATTGCATTGAGCTGACGGCTAAAATCAATGCTAATTTAAATCGAGGCTGCTCCTCATATAGAGGATAATCTACAACCTCTTTTAATCTAGCGAATAGCTCATCAGTTTTACTAAAATCCATCATGATTATCCATTTATTTTCAATTTGTTGGCAAGTCCAGCGCCTAGTTATGAGAGTTGCAGATAATACTCCAGCGAGAGGCGGAAGTTACATTCCCTTTGATGATTACTTTTTCTTTTGCTGCAATTTCAGCAATGCCGAGAATCGAAGAGTTTGCTTTTAGATATTTACCGAATTGGGCATTTCAAGAAATTGATGGGGCACTTTTTTGTTTTGATGAAAACCACCCATGTAACATTCAATAATATCGGTGGTTAATACAGATGAAAGTTCATTTTGCCGCATGTCATCAAGTACATCTGTTAATCTATTTGAATCTATAGAAATGCTATCAGTCATTTTCGTTCTCCTACGCGGGCACATTCTCAATGTTCGCTATTTCAATTTTAGTGATAAACCAATTACTGCTTAATTTATATTCATGTACTTGCCTATTTCAAGCTGAATGGCTAATAACATCATGTCGATCGGCCAATAACATCATGCCGATCACTATTTTTCTGCCCGCGTTTATAGCGTCTTTCT
>NZ_BAAGVN010000205.1:0-1071 GCF_054780855.1 Pseudaeromonas pectinilytica | reverse complement strand
TGCATATTCACGTCTTTCAAGGCAAAGACAGCGGTGTCACCATCGCCATACCGCTTGCTCAAACTTTCGATGTGGATGCCTTTGCCACTCATCTCAACCTCCAATGGCTTCGGCCGGATCGACCTTGAGTGCCATGCGAATGGCGACGATGCTGGCCAGCACGCAAATCACTAGCACGGCAAAAAAACCGGTCACGGAATCCATTGGCGTGAGCAGCACATATTTGGGGAACAGGGGGGCTGAGAAAGTGGCGGTGATCTTGCCGACCACGAAGCCAATCACCCCCAAGGCGAGCGCCTGCTGCATGATCATCGCGGCGATAGTTCGGTTGCGTGTGCCGATGAGCTTCAATACCGCGATCTCGCGGATTTTGTCCATCGTCAGCGAGTAGATGATGAAAGCGACGATGGCCGCGCTAACGATGGCCAGAATCACCAAGAACATGCCTATCTGTTTGGCCGACGTGGCGATCAACTTGCCGACGAGGATGTCTTCCATCTGTGCCCGAGTGTAGACCGTCAATCGCTTCCAGCGTCGGATGGATTCGGCAACCCTGTCCGGCGCATGACCAGGTTTTAGAGTGACCAGCACTGCATTGACGAACGCGTTGGTGCTCTGTGAAGCAATCACGGCATCCAGCAAACCAGGAACACCGGGTCTATTGAAGGCCGGGTTGGCTTCGGTGCGACGCCGGCTTTGCCAAATGGCGTCGTTATCCTTGAGGAACTGAGCCTCTTGGGCATCCTTGAGCGGAATGAATACCATCGGGTCGCCGCTGGAAGACACCATGCGCCGAGTCAGCCCAACGACGGTGTAATGATTACGGCGAATGACAAGACGATCTCCCAGTTTGAAGCCGGTGGCGATGTCGGCCACTGCCTCGTAGTGACCGCGCGTGATCTGGCGTCCAGCGACGAGATAAGGAGGCCATCCAGGTGTAGCCCCCAACGCGCCGGGCGCGATGCCGACCACCATGGTGCGTACATCTCTCTCGCCCTTGCGTACCTGCATGGTCAGGTAGGTCACGTTCGCTGCCTGGGCGACTCCCGGCATGGCGAGGATGGCGCGATA
>NZ_BAAGVN010000204.1:0-1071 GCF_054780855.1 Pseudaeromonas pectinilytica | reverse complement strand
TGCATATTCACGTCTTTCAAGGCAAAGACAGCGGTGTCACCATCGCCATACCGCTTGCTCAAACTTTCGATGTGGATGCCTTTACCACTCATCTCAACCTCCAATGGCTTCGGCCGGATCGACCTTGAGTGCCATGCGAATGGCGACGATGCTGGCTAGAACGCAGATCACGAGCACGGCGAAAAAACCGGCGATGGAGTCGAACGGCATCAGCAGTACGTACTTGGGAAACAGCGGCGCTGAGAAAGTGGCTGTGATCTTGCCGACCACGAAACCAATCACGCCCAGGGCGATCGCCTGCTGCATGATCATCGCGGCGATGGTTCGGTTGCGTGTGCCGATCAGCTTCAACACCGCGATCTCGCGGATTTTGTCCATCGTCAGCGAATAGATGATGAAGGCAACGATGGCCGCGCTAACGATGGCCAGAATCACTAAGAACATGCCGATCTGCTTGGCCGAGGTGGCGATCAACTTGCCGACGAGGATGTCTTCCATCTGTGCCCGGGTGTAGACCGTCAAACGCTTCCAGCGCCGGATGGATTCGGCAACCTCGTCCGGCGCATGGCCAGGTTTCAGTGTGACCAGTACGGCATTGACGAACGCGTTGCTGCTCTGTGAAGCAATCACGGCATCCAGCAAACCTGGAACACCGGGTCGATTGAAGGCCGGGTTGGCTTCGGTGCGACGCCGGCTTTGCCAAATGGCGTCGTTGTCCTTGAGGAACTGAGCCTCTTGGGCATCCTTGAGCGGAATGAATACCATCGGGTCGCCGCTGGACGACACCATGCGCCGTGTCAGCCCCACGACGGTGTAATGATTTCGGCGAATGGCAAGACGATCTCCCAGTTTGAAGCCGGTGGCGATGTCGGCCACAGCCTCGTAGTGACCGCGCGTGATCTGGCGTCCAGCGACGAGATAAGGAGGCCATCCGGGTGTAGCCCCCAACGCGCCGGGCGCGATGCCGACCACCATGGTGCGTACATCACTCTCGCCCTTGCGTACCTGCATGGTCAGGTAGGTCACGTTCGCTGCCTGGGCGACTCCCGGCATGGCGAGGATGGCGCGATA
>NZ_BAAGVN010000203.1:0-1070 GCF_054780855.1 Pseudaeromonas pectinilytica | reverse complement strand
GAAAACAGAACACTTGGAGAAGGTGCTGATTGCCGGATTATCCGTATCGCTCAAAAACTAGACACTCATGCGTTCGCCCTGCTCAGGCAACTCCAATGCGCCAGGCTCATTTTCAAACACTAGAAGAATATGTGATTTTTTTAAAAAAGAACTTATCAAGCCTAAGAGGCTTACCTCATGGACTTTGTACTGCTGGTTCGAGCTGTAAAATTAAAAATGCAGCTGACCCCTCGGAGTGCGTATTCTGTGGAAACTATATTGTCAGTCGTAGACATCTACCACATTGGCGTTTTGTAGAGCAAGAGGCTGTGGCACGTTTGAACAGCTTTGAACAATTACCTATTGAACAGCAGCGTGAATATGAAACGCTTGCAATTAGTTGGCGGGATAACTTATTTGTAGCACAGAAATTAATTGCTGATATTGAACAGTTGCCATGTCAGGAGCTAGCATAAATATGAAACGAAGCATAGAAGAAACTCGTAAGCTTATCGAGGAGGCATTAGCTGATATGGTTATGGCTGGTGATAAGGTTAATGTCTCTACCGTCGCAAAGCGTATTGGGGTGAATCATTCCTATATCCATAATGATTTTCCTGATTTGAAGCTAAAAATTGACAATGCTAAAATTAATCAGCGAGCTGAGTTTAAAATAATATCGGACTCCAAAGTGATTGAACGGCAGAAGAAACAAATCAGTAGCCTCAAAAAAAAGACCAGAAATGCCGAAAACGGTAGTGTTGATACTTCTTTAGAGGCTGTTTATATCAAGATGATGGAAATGTATCGGCTCCATGATTCGGTTAGAAAAGAAAATGAAGACATAAAGAATCGCCTTATACATGGACTCGACGTAGTTGCTCCAGAAACAGGCGAATTGATCAAGCTGAAGACATCGCTGTATCAAAGTCGGTAGTGTTCAGAATTCTGTGTCATTTCATTAAACTACGAAAAAAAGAGATGACACATGACCAAACCATCCTTCGATACATGTACAGAACCTTAAGCGGCAAGCGAATTAATAATACCGTCTAACGTGTTGTTTTGCTTGGATTTTCTCTGCCTACTCT
>NZ_BAAGVN010000202.1:0-1068 GCF_054780855.1 Pseudaeromonas pectinilytica | reverse complement strand
TTGGTATCCATAGCGGGCACCTCAGTCCAGCGAACTTACTGCAAGTATAGATTGCCCCCAACACGTAAAGGGAACAGCGCCCTTTACTCACCGCATTAATACCTGAACGGACTATTTCCGCAATAAATGCCGCCGTGTAAATCGTCAGGGCTATCAATAGTGCGGCAAGCTCGGGAATTATGGTCATCCCGCCTTTGAAGTTAAAACCTTGCAGATGCGGGACATCAATCGCAATAGGGCGTCCGCAGACAAAGAATACCAGAGTCGGTAATCCAATCAATAACCCAAGAACAATCCAGCCGGTTCGAACCTGTTGGCCCGTGGCAATACGCCGTTTTTTAGCCCAACGGACTAAGAGCCAGCTGCCTAAAATACCGACTAGCAATGCAATCACGACCCCGCTAATTCCGTCGCTGAATAGAGGCGCCGGGAGTGATAGACCTCGAATATTTAAAAATACCGTATCGCCCCAATTCATACTCTGACGAGGCGAAGGTAAGGTACGTAATACGGCGAAATACCAGAAAAAAATCTGCAACAGCAGGGGAATATTACGGAAGGTCTCGACATAGAGAGTCGCGACTCGTGCGACTAGCCAATTACGCGACAAGCGGGCCACGCCAATAGAAAATCCCAGCATGGTTGCCAGTATGATGCCCAAGGCAGAGACCACCAGCGTATTGACTAACCCGACCAGAAAGGTCCGGCCATAACTGTAGGATTCATCGTACGGGATCAGCGACTGGATAATGCCAAATCCAGCTCGATTAGAGAGAAAATCAAACCCCGAGGCGATACCGCGGGTCTGCATGTTATGCAAGGTATTGCTGATGATGTAAAACAGGGTCGCAATTACAGCAAGCGCAACCAACGCCTGAAAAATATAGGCCCGGATGGTGCTGTCGTAATACCAACGTACGGTTGGTGTTACCGATGATGTCGAATCGTGGGATCCAATAGCCATAATGACTTCCTGACTAATGCGGCTACATGTACAGAACCTTAAGCGGCAAGCGAATTAATAATACCGTCTAACGTGTTGTTTTGCTTGGATTTTCTCTGCCTACT
>NZ_BAAGVN010000201.1:0-1036 GCF_054780855.1 Pseudaeromonas pectinilytica | reverse complement strand
GCGGTCACGCCCTCACCTGCCCACCATACCGGCTCGTCCGTTGGGCCGGTGCCACCGGAGACGCACTCATACTGCCAGCCGTTCCAGGCTCGGGGGTAAATCACAGTTCCCTGCTGATAGAGGGTGTCAGGCGTCCACTCGGTCCCGAGATCATCAAGCAGCATGGCCAGCACAGGGCCGGTGTAGGTGTTCCAACTGATATCGTATGTGCCGGTACTTGCTGACGATGCTGCAGAGGCTAGAACGGCAGCGCCCTCGGTTTGGGCCGATACCACAACAATTTCCCGCTGGGTCGGGCTGCCATCGATGCGAACTGTGCCGAGAATGCGCCCCACATAGACTTTCTCGATCCAGTCCGGCACATCGCTATTGGCTGTGTTCCAGGGTATGGCTACATACGGAATATCACTGACATCGCTATTGCAATTCATCGCTAATTCTGGCGTTAAATATGGGGAACTCATACCGGCAGACCCGTAATTAAATTAATTAGCACTGGCACAGCAATAAATGTTTCAGGCTGATAAACGGGTAGCGCGGTAAAAATTGCCGAACCGCTGATTAGTGTTCCCGTCGTTGGCCAACTCGTTGGCTCAGTAGCTGAACTTGTTCCAGCTTTGGTGCATTCGTAGGCGTAGCCGTTCGGCGTTGCTGGGTGGATGCGCTCCCCCAGCGCATAGACCTTGCTAGCCACAAACAGCTTGCCGTAGTCGTCCCGATGCACCACCGCCACATGGTCGGTATACCAACCACAGTTAAGCAGGTAGCTGCCATTATCGGCAGCGCTGGTGGTTTTGCCGAACTGGTGCATATCGATCGGGCTATGCCCGCTGACCAAGCGGGCCTTGACTACCCCGCCCACCTTGGTGGTGCCTTTTACCGCATAGGCCTGGGTCGCATCGGTGGTGTCTTGGATTGCAAGCCGAGGGTAACTGCCGCCATCTACTATCCATCTGGTGTGTGGCAAGGCAGTGTAAAGACTCGTATTGTATGGATCACTGAGGCCATAGACACTGGTGGCACCATTGAAAGTCGT
>NZ_BAAGVN010000200.1:0-1032 GCF_054780855.1 Pseudaeromonas pectinilytica | reverse complement strand
GCCTCCCGCACCGAGAAGCTAGCCAGAGAACTGACGGGCAGTACGGTCGCGGCAGCATCGTTCGGGTCGTCAATCGGTGGTGTGACAACTCGCATCTTGGCGTTGGGTGCCACCTACATTGCTATTGATCGACTGTGGTCAGGCCTTAAGGCCCTGTTCTCAAGTGGCGACCAGGCTGAACGGTTGTCTGTGCAGCTCAAAGCCGTCATGGGCTCTATCAGTGGCGGTAAAGAAGCCACTGCCTGGATCAATAAGTTCGCCACAGAAACGCCGTTACAACTTGACGAAGTCACACAGCTCTTTGTGCGGCTCAAAGCGTTTGGGCTCGATCCGATGGATGGCTCGCTGCAGGCCATTGTTGACCAGACCTACAAGTTGGGTGGCGGGTTTGAAGAGGCGCAGGGTATCAGCCTGGCTCTCGGCCAAGCTTGGGCTAAGCAGAAGCTGCAGGGCGAAGAGATCCTGCAGATGATCGAGCGCGGCGTGCCGGTCTGGGAAATGCTGGAGAAGGTCACAGGCAAGAACACCGCCGAACTGGAAAAGCTATCGTCAGCTGGGGAACTGGGCCGTGACACCATCAAGGCGTTGATGGAAGAGATCGGCAAGCAATCGGCCGGTGCTGCAGCTGAAAATATGGGTTTGCTATCTGGCCTGATCTCCAATGCCAAAGACAATCTGGAAAAGTTTTATCGCTTGGTTGCCTCAAACGGCGCATTGGCCTGGCTCAAATCAGAGCTCGCCGGTGTCAATGCCGAATTTGACAGGTCTGCGGGTCCAGATGGCGCGGTATCTAAATGGGCGTCAGCCATGTCCACTATTGTTGTATCAGCTGGGCAGGCTGCTAGCGGAATTATCCACCAATTATATTCAATCGTGCGGTCAATGGCCGCGGATGGGTCACTGACGGTGTGGGCCCAGCGTGTTTCAGACGCAATCATCGGGGCTGGCAATGTCATCAAAACCTTTATCGAGACTTGCTATGAATGGAGCGGTGCATTAAAAACCGCAGCTATAGCTTTTGCTGCATTCAAG
>NZ_BAAGVN010000199.1:0-984 GCF_054780855.1 Pseudaeromonas pectinilytica | reverse complement strand
GCCGCCAAGGCTCCCGTTTTCAAGAAGAAAAGCGACAACCGAGACTCAATCCGGTTCGTCAACTTCGACAAGTATTGCCGCCTTGAAAAAGGGCGGGTGAAGCTGCCAAGCGGTCTGGCGTGGGTCAAGTTCCGCCAGTCACGCCCAGTCGAAGGGAAGATTAAAAACGCCACCGTCAGCCAATCAGCAGGACACTGGTATATCTCATTTCAGGTCGAGCAGGAGCTTCCAGAGCCAGCTCACCCGTCCGGCTCAATGGTCGGGCTGGATGCAGGGATTGCCAAGCTCGCAACCCTGTCAGATGGCACGGTGTTTGAGCCTGTCAACAGCTTCAAAACCAATCAGACCAAGCTGGCCAGGCTACAGCGCCAGTTGAGCAAAAAGGTAAAATTCAGCAGTAACTGGAAGAAACAAAAAGCCAAGATCCAGCGCCTGCATTCGCATATCGCCAATATCCGCCGCGATTACCTTCATAAGGTCACAACGACAATCAGCAAAAACCACGCGATGATCGTCATTGAGGACTTGAAGGTTTCCAACATGTCAAAATCAGCAGCGGGCACGACAAATCAGCCGGGGCGCAACGTCCGGGCAAAATCAGGGCTGAATCGTTCGATATTGGATCAGGGCTGGTTTGAGCTGCGCCGCCAGCTTGAGTACAAGCAGGTATGGCGAGGTGGTCAGGTGTTGGCAATCAATCCAGCCTACACAAGCCAGCAATGTTCGTGTTGTGGTTATACGGCGAAGGCCAACCGCGAGACACAAAGCAGGTTTGTCTGTCATGAATGCGGCTATGAGGTGAACGCCGATGTGAATGGCGCTCGCAATATTTTAGCGGCGGGACACGCCGTTTTAGCCTGTGGAGGAGCGGTGCAATCAGGCCGCCCGATGAAGCAGGAACCAGGTACTGCGCGAGCAGCTATCACCCAGTAATGGGAATCCCCCTCCTGAGACGCGAAGCGCGAAGGTGGGGGAGGATGTCAA
>NZ_BAAGVN010000198.1:0-983 GCF_054780855.1 Pseudaeromonas pectinilytica | reverse complement strand
ACAACCAAGAGCCCAACAGTGCAAAATCCTGGTTATCGGGTGGGGTGAAAATAGTCAACAACACGTAAAGGGAACAGCGCCCGGCTTTTCGGTTCACGACGCCCTTAATAGGCCACTGCTGACCATCAATAGCTAAGGTGATTTCACGCGGTGGAATACGACGAGGTACTAAGGTGACAGATAATGCGGGCGCTTCCTGACCAGGCGGAGTGATGTAAAGTGAAACCGGTGATTCTTTGTCCGTGGCCACATATACAACATTCCCCTTGATTTGCGTCTGAGCATCACTGGTTGTTCTCACCTGAGGCGATTCAAACGGCGTCACAATCCGGTTCAGATGACCAATACCTACAGGGATCAGTTCATTAACACCCGGTGTCATCAGCAGCGTTGTTGGCACATCCGTTGAAGCCGTATTGGTTTGAGTCGGTGGATTTGCAGTAGCAGACTGCTTCATTACACTGGCAGGCACAATCGGCAATTCCACGTCTGCATACGACGCTTGAGATAATAGGACGCCACTTAAGCTCATTGCGATTAAGCTTGGTGTTATCCATCGACTAATTTTGGTTCGCATCATTCACCCTCCGGTTTTGCTCTTGGGTCAACTTTTCACGAACTCGCTTCGTTCTAGCTTGCCCCTCATACGTATCCATCCAACTGAGCTTTGGACGGTATTGCTCAATATCGATGTCAAACTCATAGGTGCGAGTTTGGCGCTGTTCATCTCCAGATGGCCCAGAGACCAAGGAATAACCGGTCACAAAGACATGGCCGGTTTCATATTCATACTCCACTTGTCTGGGTTGGAATTTGAGCGTGACTCGGTCTTCGCGGATTTGCCTTGCCTGAATCTCCAGTGCATCGACCACTTGCTGGTACACCGCTGGAGAAAGCAGCGGTGGCTAATAACATCATGTCGATCGGCCAATAACATCATGCCGATCACTATTTTTCTGCCCGCGTTTATAGCGTCTTTCTTT
>NZ_BAAGVN010000197.1:0-981 GCF_054780855.1 Pseudaeromonas pectinilytica | reverse complement strand
TGCCCATTCGGCAGGCCGTCAACTAAGCCCGCCCGGCGGGTGGGGGAGCGAGTATCCGACTTTGGATTTGATCAACAAGGCCGATCCGGCGTGGTTTCAGACCCACCCGGATGATCGGAACGCCCTGCGCCTGCGCGATGGCTCCTATGAAGGGGCGGCGCTCAATGGCTTCGGCTGGATCGTCCACCGCGCCAAGTCCAAGTCGGGCTATCTGGCGCGCAATGGCCTGATCCGGACGCTGGTCTGGCCGTTCCTGTTCAAGAACTACAGCGTGCGAGACCTCGCGGAGTTCTTGGAGATCTACGGGTTGCCGGTGCGCCTGGGCAAATACCCGGAAGGGGCGACCGACAAAGAGAAAGCGACCCTGCTGCAGGCTGTGCTTAGCATTGGCCACAACGCCGGGGGGATTATCCCTCGCGGCATGGAGATCGACTTTGAGAACGCGGCCAACGGTCAAGCCGATCCCTTTGTGGTGATGATGGATTGGTGCGAGCGCTCCATGTCCAAGGCTATCTTGGGCGGTACGCTCACCAGTCAGGCCGATGGTAAGAGCAGCACCAACGCACTGGGCAACGTCCACAACGAAGTACGGAAGGAGGTTCGCGACTCTGACCTCAAGCAACTGGCCGCATCCCTGACCCGCGATCTGATCTATCCGCTCTATGCTCTCAACGGCAAAAGCTATCAGAATCAGCGGCGTATTCCGCGCTTGGTGTTTGATGTCACCGAGCCGGAAGACATGCGCGATCTGGCCTACCCGCTGCGCTCCCTGGTCAGCATGGGGATGCCGGTACCTGTCAAATGGGTGCGTGACAAGTTGCAGATCCCGGAGCCCCAGGGTGGTGAGGCTGTGTTGCAGATGGTGACCGAGCAAGTGCCAGGCGCCCAGGGAGAGGCTGCACTGAAAGCCAAAGCCGCGCATTGGGCTGTGCTGGCCGCCGAGCGCCAGGTGCAAGACAAGGCCGATCTACTGACGGGCCG
>NZ_BAAGVN010000196.1:0-977 GCF_054780855.1 Pseudaeromonas pectinilytica | reverse complement strand
GCGGAGTGGTAGTTCAGTCGGTTAGAATACCGGCCTGTCACGCCGGGGGTCGCGGGTTCGAGTCCCGTCCACTCCGCCACTAAATAGAAAGCCCAACCTGTTGAACTGGTTGGGCTTTTTTTCATATCTGCAGTTTGAAATGCCCGCTTGATGTTCGTGACCGTGACCAAACGGTGACCATTTCGTGACCAACCCCCTGATTTGACCGGAGGTCATTCTGCTCATTGTTGGATTTAATCGGTTACTATCCCTTAATTACTCAATTGGTGCGTATTCCGGCGAAGTTGAACAGCCATTCCGGCCAACGTGAACACCCTGATCCTTAACGCGCTCACGTCATCCCGTTTCTAACTCAAGTGTTCAGATTGGGTCAACTCACTTCTCCTCTTTCTCATCGATTCTCCCTTCAGTGACAGCCGGTGAGCGTTGTGCATCAGCCGGTCCAGGATCGCATCTGCCAGGGTGTTGTCCCCCAGGCTCGCGTACCACTCTTCCGTTGGCAGCTGACTGACTGACCACTACCGTCGAGTATTTCCCGTACCGATCATCCATGATCTCCAGCAGGGCGTTGCGCTGCGCGGCATTCACTGCTTCCAGTCCCCAGTCATCGAGGATCAGCAGCTCTACATCAAACACAAAGGAGCGAAGCAGTGCAAAGAAAGGGCAGCTGTCCATGGTAACGCTCCATTTCTGAATACTTGAAATAAGTATAGAGATGCCACCAATACGCTTCGGGAACAGCGCCATGAACGAAGCAGCCGCAGGCTGCTTCGTTTTCAGTTAACTGCCTAAATAATCAGCGACGCTGCTTTTGATAACCGCTTACTGCTAATGCGACATAGTCCTTGCATGATTTTGATTAAACTGGCAGGTTTAGAACATGAATCAATATTCACCCGTCATTCCGCACCTGTTTGAAACATTATCAATCGCTTGACAGCGATCGGCTACTCTGATCTATTACTGCTTTTTGAGCA
>NZ_BAAGVN010000195.1:0-972 GCF_054780855.1 Pseudaeromonas pectinilytica | reverse complement strand
GCCCATATCTGGAAAAGGTACTGGATGCTGGGTTAGCTGAACTGGCATCAATTTAACAATATGTTCACGCTCTCGCCCTGGATACCCAACACTTGATAAACACGCCAACGATGACCCCACCCGCTTTTCGTATGCGGGTGGCCGCTGTGCACACCATCAAGCAACTCACAATAAAAGTATCTCTTTCTTTTCAGATAGATAAACATCTATCGCGCCAATTAACAACCGCCCCAGTCACGCAACAGTCACGCAAATCCGGCCTGGGTGGCTCGGTGGCCAGGCTCGCGGCAGAGGCGGTCATCTGGCTGGGCTGCACTCATGCCCCCGTCTATGCCCCCGCCGCCAGCGGCAGGCGGATTTTGCCGGTCAGCAGTTGCTGCATCATGCCTTGTTTCAGGGCGCGGGCCTTCTCCAGCTTCTGGGTCAATGCCTTAAGCTCGTTATCCATATCGGATAAAATAGTGGCAATGGCGGTTTGTTCTATAATTGAAGGCATTAAGACTGGGAACTCCTTTACTACGCCCCAATCAGCTCGCGGCATATGAGTTCCATATGCTTCAGAGGCTGCATCAATGAATTCATCCAACTGAACGATATAATAAACATATCTGGACACAGCAAGCTTATTATCTGTTTTTAAAACCCAGATTTCTGTTGAGCAAACACCAGCGCAACTTGCGAACCAAAACTTTCTAAGATAAGACCGTAATTTACCAAACAGTACATCACTTGGACAAAAGATGGTTTTTATTGAAGAGCTACTATTCGTTATTGTATTACCCAGAATGTCTCCCGTTCCTGATTCTATATGCTCCAACTCTATACAGAAATCACTACCACCATTGACTTTAGGGTTAACACGGGAAGAGCTGGGTCGTGCTATGTCACCAACATGTACAGAACCTTAAGCGGCAAGCGAATTAATAATACCGTCTAACGTGTTGTTTTGCTTGGATTTTCTCTGCCTACTCT
>NZ_BAAGVN010000194.1:0-969 GCF_054780855.1 Pseudaeromonas pectinilytica | reverse complement strand
GAAAACCGGGATACCGGCATCGTCACCATGGCCAGCTCGCTGGCGCTCATCGATGCGGCCGGTACTGCACTGGTGCCTCCGCTCACCCTGCACCATCGCATCGAGCACCGCAGCCTGGTGCAGGATGTGCAGCCGAACGGCGAGCTGACGCTGGCCATCCCGCTCGCCCAGGATTATCCAGCCGGTACCAGCTATGTCAGCTCCTACATCCCCCAGGGTGATCGCTATGCCAGTTGGAGCGATCTGTTCACCCAACAGACATGGGATGCCAACAACCCGAACTGGACTGATTCACCGGTCGGGCCTGAGCTGCTGGCCGACTACAACGCGATCGACTACCCGATCGAGGTCAGCAATCAGTCGGCGGTCGATGATGAGTGGCTGATAAAATTCAGCTCCACTACCACCTTCGATGTGGTCTCCCGCGACCGGGGCCTCATTGCCTCCGGCAATATCACCACCGATCTGATGCCCACCAACCCCAACACCGGTACCCCCTATTTCACTCTGCGCAAGGGCGGGTGGTCGACCGGTTGGGCCAGCGGCAACGTGGTGCGCTTCTCCACTCGCTCAGTTCAGGCCCCAGTCTGGCTGCTGCGTTGCGTCAGCATCGGCGTAGCCACCCATCCGGATGACCAGTTCGAGTACATGCAGTATGGGGATGGTGACTAATGGCAAGAACGCTGGCCTATCGCGCCGTCGACAGCCAAGGGCAGCCGGTTGCTGGCTGCCCGGTAGTCATCATGACGCGCACCAAGGGGCTTATCCCAGGCTCTGAGCCGCCAACCATTGGGCGCTATGTGCTGGGCACTACAGTGACGGCAGTCGATGGCGCCTGGTCATTCGAGGCGGATGTCGATGGGCCGCTTATGGCGGTGGCCTGGGATCCGGCGAGACTAGACCGCCGACCAATGGTAATTGAACCGATTATGGGGTGATAGATGAGCTATTTACAGGGTGGTGGCACCC
>NZ_BAAGVN010000193.1:0-948 GCF_054780855.1 Pseudaeromonas pectinilytica | reverse complement strand
GCGCCTCCTGCATGGAGGCGTGATTAGATCACAGACGATCAGCCTGTTCAAATTTCATTAACAAAGTGCGATCCCGCCCTGTCGCTACGGGCGGTTTATTTATATATTTTGCCGCGCAGGAATCAATCGATGCACCGACATCCATGCTCATAATGGCATTTGCCATCCTCGCGATTGCTGGATCACTGTATTCCGTCTATTCCGCGGCGCGGATTCGGGTAACGAGGTGCGGTATAAGCTCGGGCAAAAAGCAGATTAAATGGGACAGCGTCACCAAGATTGAAACCATTGGTTATGGCATTCATATTTATGCCGCTGGTAAAAAGATCGTTATTTCACCTTGGGCGTATCAGGATCCTGAAGAATTAATCTCTTTTATCCGGGTTCAATTTCAAGAGCAAGCCAACAAATAGTATTGGTCATGCGTGGCTTTCGTGGGCCAAACAACCTTACCGAATAAACAGGGTCCCTCATCGAATGAAAAAGCTGCTTCTATTATTTTCTGGGTGTCTCGTCTGCGGTGTATTGGGGGTCTGGGGGGTTGGCTCTTATTTGTCCAAGTCGGCCAATCACTCTATTACCATGCCTGATATCGGCTTTGAATCGGTGGCCTATGGGAGAACCCATGGCTCGTTTCTGGATGCAGGTTCCCGTCAGCAGTGTGCCTTGTTATTGCATGGTGTGAATGCGGATCGCACCAGCATGATCGACAGAGCCAAATTTTTAAAAACCATCGGCATTAGCTCCTTGGCGATTGATTTACAGGCTCATGGTGAGACTGTGGGAGAGCAGATCTCGTTTGGTTATTTTGAATCCGAAGATGCCTATCATGGGCTGCGTTATTTAAAAACGGTTGCCGGTTGCCATCGGCGTTGTTGCTCAAATCAGGGAACTATCCCGCAGTTTGGTGATCTGATCTCTTAGGTTCACCACCGGGAGCGCCAGATG
>NZ_BAAGVN010000191.1:0-935 GCF_054780855.1 Pseudaeromonas pectinilytica | reverse complement strand
GTGCGATGTGTCGAGTGCCTGACACTACGCGAGAAGCAGGAGGCTATTCGTGCTGGACATTATTAAAACCTATTGGCCGATATTCCTGACATGCGTGTCACTGATCTCGCTGGTGATCCAAACCCTGCTGGTTAAGACCTATGCCAAACGAGAGGAGGTTGCGTCATTGGGCTCGTCGTTGGGTGGTGAGGTTGCTGTTCTTGGCAGTCGTTTAATGCTGGTCGAGAAGAGGATCGAGGACTTGCCCAGTGAGCGAGAGTTGCATCGTTTGCAGCTTGAAATTAGCGATCTACGCGGTGAGTTGCGCGCTGTTAGTCCGCAACTTGTGCAGTTACGCAGTCTTGCTGATCTGCTGTTAGAAAATGAACTTAAGGATAAAGCATGAGCATGATGGAGTTACTCGATGCTGACCGTCGCCTGGTGATTTTGCGCAGCTTAGTGGACGTTGGAGGCGAGGCCAATGAGTCGATCCTCAATGACTGCCTGGACGCTTATGGCCACCGCGTCAGCCGTGACCAGGTGCGCACCCATATCAATTGGTTGGCAGAGCAAGGGCTGGTCACTGTTGAAATGGTGGGCAGTTACATGGTGGCCAGCCTGACCGGCCGAGGCCAGGACGCTGCCGAAGGGCGTGCCACTGTGCCTGGTGTTAAAAAGCCTCGGGCGCGGGGGTGATGCATGGCCGATGAACGCCCCACCCGAGGTCGCGCCAGTAAAGTCGACCTGCTGCCGGAGAATATCCGCAATCAGCTGCATGCGATGCTGCGGGAGAAGTCGATTACTCAACAAGAGATCCTGGACTCTATCAACGAGCTGATTGAAGACGTTGGCCTGCCCGACGATCTCAAACTCTCCCGTTCTGGTCTGAATCGCTATGCCACCCAGGTGGAAAAGGTGGGGGCCAGTCTGCGCCAGATGCGTGAGGCCACCGCCGC
>NZ_BAAGVN010000190.1:0-927 GCF_054780855.1 Pseudaeromonas pectinilytica | reverse complement strand
GATTAAATCAGATCACAAACGAAGCCTTTTTTCTATCTATTTCAATTGGTTGTAGCTAAAG
Source organism: Pseudaeromonas pectinilytica (assembly GCF_054780855.1). Classification (NCBI taxonomy): domain Bacteria; kingdom Pseudomonadati; phylum Pseudomonadota; class Gammaproteobacteria; order Aeromonadales; family Aeromonadaceae; genus Pseudaeromonas; species Pseudaeromonas pectinilytica. Next base: position 866 of record NZ_BAAGVN010000190.1, on the reverse strand, counting down.
ATCCTGTACATGTATCGGTATATGGTCTTACCGCTCATCAGACCCGCGTTATTCACCTTGGCACTGCTGACCTTTATTGCCTCCTGGAATAATTTTATGGCCCCCCTGGTCGTATTACGCGATATGGAGAGCTACACCCTGCCCCTGGCTTTACGAGCCCTGCAAGGCGTGGGGGTTGTGCCCTGGGGGGCGGTCTGCGCCGGGGCTGCGATTGCCGTTATGCCGCTGATCATCTTACTTATTTTTACCTCCCATCAGCTGATCGATCGCCTGAGTCAGGGGTATTCAAAATAACCAATCCGCATCGTGTAACATCGACCGGGAAGTACACGCTGACACGCCGTGAACCCATCCGTGGGGGCTCCACCGCGCCATCCCTGGCGCGGAGGGTCAGCTTAGTACCACCCTGTCGCTGTCGTGAGGGAGCGACGATTCAGAATGGCAACTGATATAACCATGCAATGTAAATAAACGCCGACGTTGATAAACAAATAATCCGATCAATAACCTGGTCATTAGGGGTAAATAAAATCCTCTATACCAGTTACTTATTGTGAATCATGCAGAGTGGAGTTTGGCCGAATAGCAGACCGTGGGTGGCAGGGATGCCACCATCGAGTCTACTTAGGATGTATTCACGACGTGTCTGCGATCGAACAGACTCCACGCTCATGCCAGAGTTTATCCGTGCAACACATAACAGGGATATAGCCAAATAAAAATGGGCGTTCAGGCCCATTTTTATATCACCTAACCATTATTCCCAAGTCTGAACGGATATATATTTACCTGATTACCATCGAGACTCAGCCAGCTTCAACAGGCGTTGTGGCATTGGAGCCGTTCGACAGCCGATCCTGACCAGT
>NZ_BAAGVN010000189.1:0-922 GCF_054780855.1 Pseudaeromonas pectinilytica | reverse complement strand
GTAAGATAGTAATTAATTACTATCTTACAGGGAGTGCTCGTGGACACCCATCCAAAGCATCTGCCGGCCGATGAACGTCGTGCCGTAACTGTCGAGTCCGTCGTGGCGCTTGCCGGTTCACAAAACCCAAGCGAGATAACCACTGCGGCTATCGCTAAACACATGAACTTGACCCAGGGTGCGCTGTTTCGGCACTTCCCGAACAAGGAAGCCATTTGGCAGGCGGTCATGGAGTGGGTAGCAGAGCGCCTATTAGCCAGAATCGATCGATCCGCACAAGGAATCGAGTCGCCCTTGGCAGCCATGGAGGCGATGTTCATGAGTCATATCGAATTCGTAGCTGAGCACCCAGGCGTGCCAAGAATGATGTTTGGTGAGCTTCAGCGTGCCGAATCGACACCGGCCAAGCGCATGGTGCAAACCTTGATTCAGCGCTACGGCGAACGTTTGCATCGTCTCATCGAGAAAGGCAAGGCCAGCGGCGAGTTGTCTCCCTCGCTTGACAACGAGGCGGCGGCAACGCTGTTCATTGGCACGATCCAGGGCTTGGTCATGCAATCGCTGTTGGCGGGTGATGTGGGACGTATGCACCGCGATGCGCCGCGCGTCTTTGCAATTTATCGGCGTGGCATAAGGAGTGCGCAATGAAAAAGTTACCCTTGCAAGGCCGCACCCTGGCGCTGCTTGCCGTCATCATTCCTTTGCTGGTGCTTTTTATTTATGTCGGTCTGCGATCAGGGCCGCTCGCCCCGGTCGCTGTGACGGTGGCAAGCGTGGAATCACGGGCTATCACACCGGCGCTGTTCGGCATCGGCACGGTGGAGGCGCGCTACACCTACAAGATCGGGCCGACGTTTGCCGGGCGCGTCAAACGCCTGGAGGTGCATGTAGGCGACCAGGTCAAGGCCGGACAGGTGCTCGG
>NZ_BAAGVN010000188.1:0-921 GCF_054780855.1 Pseudaeromonas pectinilytica | reverse complement strand
CAATTAAAATCGTGTTTGGAGCTGCTCAACTGATCGAGACTTGATCAACTTGTGCAAAGAATGATCATGCGTCGGCCCTGCCTATTACAGTGGCCAAGGTTAATTTGTTCAACATAAACACACCTCATCTTGGGTTGGTAATTGCTGAGCTTTCTTGGGTTTTTCCGACCTGATGAGGGTAACAACTAGAAATTAACGAAAGGAGAGATGGCTCACACCGGCTTTTTCATAGCATGATTCTTCATATGGACAGCAGATAAGTTCATATCCGCACCGGGAATCATCCAGCGGGATAACACAGCGAAAATAAATAAAAACGGTCATCTGAGGTTGCTGATATCTATATGTTCAATAGTGACTATTCTTGTTTTTTATTTGACGAAATAGCGCTTGAATTATTCGGCCGTTAATAAATGTCGCTATTTCCGTATGATGTTCCGCTTCGGGTTGTGCTCCGCGGAATGTGCTGGTTTTCAGTGCCGAATGGTGCGCATGCTTAGTCGTTGGCTAATGAAAGATAGGTCGATGCCCGTATTCAGGGTAGAGTGGCGACCGGCAGCGATTCCCCCTTGAATGCGCTGCACTACGGCTACAGGCCCCCTATGAAACCCCTTCGCGTTCGCTACCAGACCCTAGAGTTTGCTCACACCGATATTCACCTGCGCACCCTGCGCGACAACCAGGAATATGCCGATGTGGATGGTATCGCGCTGGAACTGGGCATCTCGTCCGCCACCTGGCCACTGTTCGGCATCGTCTGGGCGTCCGGCACAGTACTGGCCCATCTGATGGCGGTACAGGAGATCCAGGGGTTGCGGATCCTGGAGGTAGGCTGCGGGATGGCGCTGTTCCCTTTACGTGTTGTTGACTATTTTCACCCCACCCGATAACCAGGATTTTGCACTGTTGGGCTCTTGGTTG
>NZ_BAAGVN010000187.1:0-915 GCF_054780855.1 Pseudaeromonas pectinilytica | reverse complement strand
TGGAACTGGTCAGGATCGGCTGTCGAACGGCTCCAATGCCACAACGCCTGTTGAAGCTGGCTGAGTCTCGATGGTAATCAGGACCCTTGATGACGTTAAAAAATTGAATAAATTTACTATTCGTTATGAATTAAAAATAAAATACAGGGCTGATAGCGCCATACCAGATAGCTTTCCATTAAATTAGCTTAAACAACTGAATATTTTATATAAGGGAATAGTTTGTTTTAAACTCACCTTTTTATAGAGTTATAGATTGATTAATTACTTATTAAACGCTTGGATAGATTGAACCTCCTTTAACTTTACCTTATCACTTAACTCTTTAATCAAGAATGCAACCCAATGTTGGGAATACAAATAACCGTCAAACCCCTCAATGAAACCAGCGTATGCACCCTTGAATCCAACCGCATTCACAGCAGGTCTTGCATTAAAGTATTTCCAGCATTTAGTATGTGTGGTCATATTAAAAAAAGCATGTTTCTCTTTAACTAGCTCAACAACTCTCTTGGGCTTAAGCTTAAATGGTGACTCAATCCCTTTTATAAACGTAATTCCTTGTTCATAGGTTTCCCTTTCCTCTTCAGTTAGATTGTTTGCATTGATAAATTCAATTGCCAATTCTGATGTCTTTGCGTGATTACCGATTTTTGGAATTAAAAATGCTCTTATTCTATATTTTTGACTTTCTAGTATTTCGTTCGTAAGATCACCCCTATATGTCTCCATGTATTCTCTAACTACCTTATAATTCTCCTTTTGGAATTGTTTTAAAGCATCCACCTGAGCTTGCTGACTTGTTCTCGTTAACTGCAAGGCTATAGCCAAACCTGATTACCACCATGATTCAGTCCTTCAGGACTACACTTAAAGGGTTCTGTTCTGGAGGATTAAATCATGGCCAGAAACAAG
>NZ_BAAGVN010000186.1:0-902 GCF_054780855.1 Pseudaeromonas pectinilytica | reverse complement strand
AGGAAGCATATGATCACAGGTGGAGATTTACGTCAATCAAGACTTGATATTGGTTATAAAACGTTCACGATCTCGCCCTGCCTAGGGCCCCCGGTTGAAGGCCACACTAAGAGTAAGAAGGCCATTCGCCACTTATCATCATGCAGATCTTATAAGTAATAAATAACGGTATGGGGTGGTTAGATAGAATTTCCCAAACGTTCAAAACAGGAAACGCGGAAATATTCATCATCAAAAGACGGAATTGTTACTTTTAATACAACTTTTATAGTCAAATTTTATTACAACAAGAGAGGAATCCATGTCTGACAATCAATTTGATTTATATAGTGAAATTAATAAAGCTGTTGAGGCTGCACTGAAAAGCCGAGGCATTGCCAATATATTGCTGGCAGGGAAAACTGGCGTCGGGAAAAGCACATTACTAAATGCTGTTTTTCAAGATGACTATGCAGCTACCGGGCAAGGCAGACCAGTCACAAAAACCACTCGCAAATATGATAAAGATGGTGTACCTGTTAGCATCTACGATACAAGAGGCCTTGAAGTAAAGGATTATAAAAATAATTTAGAAGAGCTTGATTCTCTAATTGGGAACTTAAACTCATCAAAAGACCCCCACGAACATATCCATGTTTGCTGGCTTTGTATTTCAGAAGGTACGCGAAGAATTGAAGAGGCTGAGATTGAACTTGCAAATACAATTGCAAAACGAAACATCCCAGTAATTGTCGTGATAACAAAAGCACAAGCAGATGATGGATTTAGAAATAAAACCATTGAGTTAATCCCGATAGCAAGAAATCACATACGGGTTAACATGTACAGAACCTTAAGCGGCAAGCAAATTAATAACACCGTCTAACGTGTTGTTTTGCTTGGATTTTCTCTGCCTACTCTTT
>NZ_BAAGVN010000185.1:0-889 GCF_054780855.1 Pseudaeromonas pectinilytica | reverse complement strand
CCATTTAAAACGCCTTCCAAGGTCCTGTTCTGTATCGACTTTCTCTGCTTGGTTCGGCAGGCGTTCTTGGCCAAATAATCGGCAGCCCATTCCAATCTTTCCCTTATTTCTGTCAGCGCCCTATGGGCCACTGCTTCCAATAGCGGTAGCCACCACGTCGCACTGTTCTTCGACGCTTTCAGCATCGATAGCGCCCCACTCATCACACTCTGCGCGACCCGTCTCTTCATCACCAGCGACAGCAGGCTCGTCCACACCAACCCCTCGGCAATCGCTTTCTCGCCCGTCACAAACCCCTTGAGCCGGTTGTGCGATTTCCACTCTTTAAATAACAACTCCACCTGCCAACGGCAGCGATACAGGCTCATCACCTGCTCTGCTGACCATGCTGCTCGCGGTAGGTTCGTCATCCACAGACAGAACCGCTTTTCCTCAGCAAACCAGCGCCGGATCAACCGGTACTCGACCTGGCCGGACTTCACCACCATATCCAGTACCTCGGCCCGACAGCGTCGCCGTCCGGCCTCTCTCAGAGATAGTCCCGCCAGCTTGGGTACTTCCCGTCCATCACCGCGCCAGGCTTGGATTATCTTGGGGTTCAGGCTTTTCGTGCCGCGCACCAGATAAAATCCGCCAGCGTCGTTCACCTGCTCAAACCAAGCCCTGTCAATGTAACCTGCGTCAGCCAGCAGCAGGCAGTTGGTCAGCGTGTGGGCTTCAGGCAGAAATTGCCGTTCCCCTGCGGTATCGGCAGACACACTCATGCACAACGGGCTCTGCTCCGACAGTGACATGGTCATATGGCACTCGATAGCTGCCGGACTGATGGTCTTGAACCGGCCGGGAAAATCAGCAGCAAGGCGCCGATGCACCGCAAAGGAGGTGCCAT
>NZ_BAAGVN010000184.1:0-885 GCF_054780855.1 Pseudaeromonas pectinilytica | reverse complement strand
AAGATCGGGCCGACGTTTGCCGGGCGCGTCAAACGCCTGGAGGTGCATGTAGGCGACCAGGTCAAGGCCGGACAGGTGCTCGGCGAGATGGAGCCGGTCGACCTTGATGATCGGGTGCGCTCACAGGAGTCTGTATTCAAGCGGGCGGAAGCGGCTTTGCGCGAGGCAGAAGCCCGGCAAGCCTACGCGCAAACCCAGGCGCGCCGCTATGAGCAATTGTTTGCGGTGCGTTTTATCAGCGAGGAAATCGTCACCACCAAGCAGCAGGAACTGCAGATCGCCGATGCCGCCCTATCCGCAGCTCGGGAAGATATTGCCCGGGCACGCTCCGACCTCGAAGGACTCGTCGCGCAGCGGAGTAATCTGCGCCTGATCGCGCCGGTCGACGGTGTAGTCGCCGTGCGCGATGCCGATCCCGGCACGACCATCGTCGCGGGCGAGGCCGTGGTGGAAGTAATCGACCCCAAGAGTTTGTGGATCAATGCGCGCTTCGACCAGATCAGCGCATCGGGGCTGGCTGGGAGGCTGCCGGCTCGTATCGTCCTGCGTTCGCGTGGTGGCCAGACTTTGAAAGGTCGCGTGTTGCGGGTGGAACCCAAGGCCGACGCGGTAACCGAGGAAACGCTTGCCAAGGTGACATTCGATAACAAACCAGAACCTTTGCCACCGGTGGGTGAATTGGCCGAAGTCACGGTTGACTTGCCGGCGCTCCCGGCCGCTCCACTGATCCCGAACGCTGCCGTCCAGCGTGAGGGCGACAAAGTTGGTGTCTGGCAAATGGTGGATGGTGATCTGCATTTCTCCCCGGTCAAGCTCGGTGCTTCCGACCTCAATGGTTACGTGCAGGTGCGCGAAGGGCTCAAGAATGGGGACCAGATTGTGACC
>NZ_BAAGVN010000183.1:0-885 GCF_054780855.1 Pseudaeromonas pectinilytica | reverse complement strand
AAGATCGGGCCGACGTTTGCCGGGCGCGTCAAACGCCTGGAGGTGCATGTAGGCGACCAGGTCAAGGCCGGACAGGTGCTCGGAGAGATGGAGCCGGTCGACCTTGATGATCGGGTGCGCTCACAGGAGTCTGTATTCAAGCGGGCGGAAGCGGCTTTGCGCGAGGCAGAAGCCCGGCAAGCCTACGCGCAAACCCAGGCGCGCCGCTATGAGCAATTGTTTGCGGTGCGCTTTATCAGCGAGGAAATCGTCACCACCAAGCGGCAGGAACTGCAGATCGCCGATGCCGCCCTATCCGCCGCTCGGGAAGATATTGCCCGGGCACGCTCCGACCGCGAAGGACTCGTCGCGCAGCGGAGCAATCTGCGCCTGATCGCGCCGGTCGACGGTGTGGTCGTCGTGCGCGATGCCGATCCCGGCACGACCATCGTCGCGGGCCAGGCCGTGGTGGAAGTGATCGACCCCAAGAGTTTGTGGATCAATGTGCGCTTCGACCAGATCAGCGCATCGGGGCTGGCTGGGGGGTTGCCGGCTCACATCGTCCTGCGTTCGCGTGGTGGCCAGACCTTGAAAGGTCGCGTGCTGCGGGTGGAACCCAAGGCCGACGCGGTAACCGAGGAAACGCTTGCCAAGGTGACATTCGATAACAAACCAGAACCTTTGCCACCGGTGGGTGAACTGGCCGAAGTCACGGTTGACTTGCCGGCGCTCCCGGCCGCTCCACTGATCCCCAACGCTGCCGTCCAGCGTGAGGGCAACAAAATTGGTGTCTGGCAAATCGTGGATGGTGATCTGCATTTCACCCCGGTCAAGCTCGGTGCTTCCGACCTCAATGGTTACGTGCAGGTGCGCGAAGGGCTCAAGAATGGGGACCAGATTGTGACC
>NZ_BAAGVN010000182.1:0-878 GCF_054780855.1 Pseudaeromonas pectinilytica | reverse complement strand
GGTATCCATAGCGGGCACCTCAGTCCAGCGAACTTACTGCAAGTATAGATTGCCCCAACACGTAAAGGGAACAGCGCCCAATTCGATGCCAATTGCCATTTATATTTTGCGGTGGCAAAGGCAAATTAAACTGCAAGGGTGCCCAATAGGCATTGAATATAATATAGATCGCAACTTTTACGTCTAGAGATATCGCCGTCATCGCCAAGGAGTGTGAATTTGCATCCCAATCTGGCGAATAGGGGTTAACCCCATGCCAGCAAATTTCAGAACGATGCAATATCTCAGCCAAAGAGACCATCATGCCTTCATGTTGCGCACGACTAAATAAATACTTGCGATATTTAATGAGCTCTTGGGTATAGCGTTGCATTTCATCAGAGCGTTCATTCTTACGCCAGTTCATCCAGCTTAAAGGCGTGTTCTGACAGTAGGCGTTATTATTGCCATGTTGAGTCCGCAAGTGTTCATCGCCCATTAATAACATAGGCGTTCCAATCGACAGCATAATCGCAGTCAATAAGTTCTTGCACTGCCGAACACGGAGTTTATCAATTTCCTGATTATCGGTTTCGCCTTCGATGCCGTGATTCCAACTGTAATTGTCACTCATGCCATCGCGGTTCTCTTCTCCATTAGCGTGGTTATTTTTTTGGTTATAGCTGACCAGATCCCACAGGGTAAAACCATCATGGCAGGTGACAAAATTGATGCTCTTTTCCGGATCAGAATGATTATATTGATAAATGTCCGGGCTGCCTGTCATGCGATCCGCAAACCGGCTGCAGGTATCGGCGTGGCGCTGTTCCCTTTACGTGTTGTTGACTATTTTCACCCCACCCGATAACCAGGATTTTGCACTGTTGGGCTCTTGGTTG
>NZ_BAAGVN010000181.1:0-853 GCF_054780855.1 Pseudaeromonas pectinilytica | reverse complement strand
TGTTTCTGGCCATGATTTAACCCTCCAGAACAGAACCCTTTAAGTGTAGTCCTGAAGGGCTGAATCATGGTGGTAATCAGGAATCATCTTGTACTGCTTAAAAAATGTTCGCGATCTCGCCCTGATTGCCGACCAGAGCCATCATTATTAAAAGGCAATATTTCATCACTCCCATACGCAGCAACAAATATATTATTTTTCAACTCTAGATCCACATTTAAACGCCATGATGGATATATCATCGCCACACCAACAAGTGTATTATTATACATTGTGATACGAAAGTCAGACATAAACTCACCATCCATTAGTGCCATATGTGGATTACTTTCATTTACAATAATGTTGTTTTGTATGCGCTGATCCTTTTTAATGGAAAATAGCTGATTAACATAATTACTAATTGTTATCTTATTCCCATCCACTACCGGTGATATAATAACACCATCTGAAATCTGGGAGCTACTTTTTATAAAAATATTGCATCGCTTTATACTATTCCCGGCATAAATAGAGGCGGGTGCTGGAGCATTGATGGTTAGTCCATCCAGTACATCTGCATATATAGAATAGGATCTGTAGGGCGGCAAATAAGAACCAGAGCTTGGTTCATATAGCCACAACTGACTGTCTGAACTACCTTTTATGGTAAATCCCGCAACATAACCACCATGCACCACACCAACATAAATACCATCCGGAATAGTATATTCTAATTGTCCTTGCCGCTGAGCATTCAATATTCCTTGGTTGATGACGGAGGTGTCATGACCCAGGGCGAGATCGTGAACGTTTTATAACCAATATCAAGTCTTGATTGACGTAAATCTCCACCTGTGATCATATGCTTCCT
>NZ_BAAGVN010000180.1:0-850 GCF_054780855.1 Pseudaeromonas pectinilytica | reverse complement strand
ACCTATGAGTATGTGAACAAGAAGACCGGCGAGGTGATGCAGGTGCCCAAGGGCATCGACCCCGGTTTTGATTACTCGGTGGGTGAGGCCAAGTTCGGCCGTCGTTTAAGCCAGGATGAGTATGACTTCTGGAAGGACGATCCGGCTCGCTGGCAGAAGTTAACGCCAGGGGATTGGCAAACTGCCCAGCGTCCAGCCCGAGTTCCATTGCGAGATTTACCGATCAAGTTAGGGCATCGGCTACATGATCATTCAGCGGTGGTTGATGAATTACGCCTGGTGCTGGGTGCTGATAAGGCTGCGATGGAAACCCCCATGGGGCAGATTGTCATTGATGCTGTATTTTTGGGGAAGCATATAGACCCAGCTCGCTCAGAGTTTTTGCCTCTGCTGCCTGATGCGTTAACTCGCCCGTTCGAAATCTGGCAGGGTTTTGAACAACATAGAGGCACGGGCCAGATGGTGATTAGAAATCGGTTTATCACCGCATACGATGTGGGGAAGGGCCGAGGGATCTTGGTTGTCGCAGAAGTTCTGAAAGGCAAGTTGCAGGCGTGGACGTTCATTCCGGTGAAGCCAGGATATTTGCAGCGTCAACGGGTGGGGATGTTGCTATGGGGCGAAGGTTCGGACCTGGCTCATGCCGCTGAGTCGGCGGGGGCAGGCGAGAATTGAGGCGGCACTCTCTCGGAAGCTCCGAATCTTGATTATAGGTATCAACTCGAAAGGGAATCAACATGGCTGGCGCATTTATCACCATCACCCCATCCGGGCATGAGTCGGCGCTGGAGTTGCTGCAGCAGTTGTATGACAAGACCGGCGATATCAGCCCCGCGCTGGCCGATATCGG
>NZ_BAAGVN010000179.1:0-845 GCF_054780855.1 Pseudaeromonas pectinilytica | reverse complement strand
TGAAACCACTCCTGCAGCTTCCCTCGATGTCCGGCCAAGACAACAGACAACAAAAAGGGGCGCCGGATTTACCGTAACGCCCCCTTATGCGCACTAGCCGATGGGGTTACTGCTTAGGTTGGTACTGCTCAACATACTGGCCAGCCACTGTCTGCGCCTCTGCCAATGCCGCTGGCGACAAACTCTTGGCGAAAATGTCGCGATTATTAGCAGCCAGCGCATCCCCATTAGCGGCGGCCACCGCACTCCAGACGTAAGCCAGTTTGTAGTCCTGCGCCACCCCCTCGCCAGTCGAGTACATCAGGCCAAGGTTGTATTGCGCATCGATATGACCCTGCTCGGCCGCCTTGCGGTACCAGGCTGCGGCCTGCTTGTCGTCCTTCACCACCCCTTCGCCGTTGTTGTACATCCAGCCCAGTTGGACTTGCGCCGTGGCATCCCCCTGCTCAGCTAATCCATGCCACTCGGCAACAGTTGGCGTTATCCCTACCCTAGCTGCAAAAGCATTCATCTCATCGATAGTTTTCGCATTATCCAGCTCATCAAGTGGAGCATTGGCACAGCCACTAATCAAAAGTAGCGATGCGCCACAAACACAGGCCAATAGCTTGATAAAAAACGCTGTTTTCATTCCTTGAATATCCCGCTTGAGGTTTTTGCGTATTGTATCATTCGTCATTTAGAGGCTGCTCGACCTGGGGCTTAAAGTGTGAGACCAATGGTTGATTAAATGGCACCAAACCTGTCAAACGATATGCGTCTAACAGGCAATATGTTAAATAGCCGACTTAACCAGGGAAAATCGCGCCCTCGCGCTGGCCAGTCGCGCTACTCTCCGAAAACCG
>NZ_BAAGVN010000178.1:0-836 GCF_054780855.1 Pseudaeromonas pectinilytica | reverse complement strand
CTATCCAGCAGCAGTTTGTGTTTCTGCTGGGCCATCCGCTTCTTGTACTCGGAGGTCTCTTCTTTCATCTGGTTGAGCCGGTTCTCCATCATGCTCATCGTTTCCAGCAGTTGCTGTTCACGCTGCAGATGTCCCTGACGCTCCATGAGCAAACTCTGTAATTGGCTCAGATTGCTGCGAATACTGCTCTTGAGCAGCTCGAGTGTCTGTTGCTGATCCAGCTGATTGCTGATTTCATCCAGACGGGCATGAATGTCGTCCCCATTGCGCTGATGCTGCTGATGCAGGTTTCTGCCTTCATCAAGGGACTCGTGCAAGCGCAAATGCACGGCATTAAGACTGTCATTCAACCCGGAAAGAAATAGATGGGATTCACGACGTTCCTGACGCGCGCCTTCAATAATTAACTCCACCAACTGTAGGCAGAGCTCCGGGAGTTGCGCAAAATCAATGCCAGTCAGTAGCTTGCGCCGTACCTCGGCCAGTTCTTCACCGACCGGACCGGTAAAGTCGAGCTCGGTGATCAGCCGCTGTAACTCATCGCATAACCTATTGCGCAGTTGCTCATCATGCTTGGCGTTTTCTATCTCTTGCGGATCTTGAAGTGCTGCCGTTGGTTTGAGCAGTCCCGGGCGCAGCAACATGGCTCGCATTGCCTGCTGATAGAGCTCCAGCAACCGTGCTACTTGCCGTTGATGATCGGCAATCGCATAGGGCGAATCCTGATGCAGGAAGTCACGGGCTTCTTTGCGAATTTTTTCCGGGATCTCTTTGATGGCACTGAGATGACGACCACCTTCCTTGATGGTTTCTCGGGTTACGCGCAGGGACTCTTC
>NZ_BAAGVN010000177.1:0-819 GCF_054780855.1 Pseudaeromonas pectinilytica | reverse complement strand
GGGGCGTTACGGTAAATCCGGCGCCCCTTTTTGTTGTCTGTTGTCTTGGCCGGACATCGAGGGAAGCTGCAGGAGTGGTTTCACTGTCTGCGCCGGACATTCAGGAGCCCTCTTCACGCCGGTGCTGCGGTTACCCAGATTGCCATCTCGGGCATGTCGCCATGCTGCTGCTCAGGGTGTAGTATGTAGCATATTGTAAACATTGTAGTGTCGAGAGGGGCGTATGAGCGTGATGTCTGTCCGTTTGCCGGACGAGGTAGAGCAACAGTTGGGGCAGTTAGCCCAGTCCACTGGCAGGACTAAATCCTGGTTGGCCAACCAGGCTATTAAGGATTATTTGGCGCGTGAGGCCTGGCAGATCACGGAGGTAGAAGCCGCCTTGCGTGAAGCGGATGCGGGTGACTTCGTATCTGAAAAAGAGATGATGGCGAAGTTCAATCGGTGGGGTATCAATGCAGGTTAAATGGCTGCGTAAGGCTGCGCTGAACCTCGAAGATGCTCACGATTACTTGGCAAAAGAAAACCCCAGGGTTGCCCAGGAGTTTGCGCACGAGGTGTATCGCTTGGTTAATCTGCTGGTCGAACAGCCCTCGATGGGAAGGTCGGGACGTGTCCCAGGTACGCGCGAGCTTGTGGTGCAACCTTACCCGTTCCTCATTCCATACCGAGTAAAGGGAGAGGAAATCCATATTTTGAGGGTGTTTCATACCCGGTTACGGCTGCCTAGTCACTGGTAGTTGGATGTTGCCCGTTAGCCCCATGCCTGGCATCCATCAAGCCACTAAATAGCAAGGGAAGGTGCGAACAAGTTCCTGATAT
>NZ_BAAGVN010000176.1:0-816 GCF_054780855.1 Pseudaeromonas pectinilytica | reverse complement strand
CATGCCTTATGGAACTCCTCGATCCGCCAGCGATGGGTGTATATGTCGATGACCCGCAAGGCTTGGGCTAGTGACTCGACGGGTTCACTGGTTAACAACAACCATTTCAACGGGGTCTCACCCTTGGGCGGGTTAATCTCCTCGGCCAACACCGCATTGAGCGTGATATTCCCCTGTTTTAGCGTGATGCGCCCACTGCGCAGGCTCAAGCTCGCCTTGCGGACGGGTCGATTTTTACGTTTACCGCGTTTATCCACCACGCCCTTTTGCGGGATGCTGATCTGATAGCCACCCAGCTCCGGTTGGTTTTTCAGATGGTCGTACAGATACAATCCGGAGCCAGCGTCCTTGCGCGGGTGCTTGGAGCGCACTACAAATCGCTCTTTATGTGTCAGTTTGTCCTGCAGATAAGCATGGATATCGGCTTCGCGGTCACAGACTGCAATCACGTTGCTCATCATGCTGCCCATGCGTAACCGGCTAGTTGCGGCCGCAGCCAGCCATTTGCCACTCTCTTTTTCATCCGCATCGGCAGGATCATCCGGGCGCATCCACCACTCCTGGTGCAGTAATCCCACGGTGCGGAATGTGGCGGCCTCGAGCAAGAGCACGGAGTGAACCCACCAACCCCGGGACTTATCCTTTACCGTCCCCAGCTTGCCAAGTTCTTCGGCGACTTGGTGGCGATAACTCAGAGAGGTGGTGTCCTCAATGGCCAGCAGTTCGGGAAACGCCTGAGCCAACTTGACGGTTTGCATGGCGCCAGCCTTTCTGATCGCCTCGGCAGAGACGTTGGGATTGCGGATAAATCGGTAA
>NZ_BAAGVN010000175.1:0-816 GCF_054780855.1 Pseudaeromonas pectinilytica | reverse complement strand
CCCATTCGGCAGGCCGTCAACTAAGCCCGCCCGGCGGGTTGGGGAGCGAGTATCCGACTTTGGATTTGATCAACAAGGCCACTTTCTCTCCATCCATGCCTTGGTTCGTCATTATCTGGTGGTGCAAAATATCAATCTGGGACTGATGTTTGAGCAACGGTTGACTCCCGCTGAATTACGGCGGCTGAAGGATATTTTTGCCTGCCCGATCCAGCAGGGTACAGAAAATAGTTTATTGCTCGATGGTCGCTGGCTGGATGTTCCATACGCTGGTTTTAACCGTTCATTGCAATCCTATCAGTTGGCCAATGCCGAGAGCTGTTTATTCAATTTGCACCCGGTTACCAATCTGGTCTCCGAGGTTCGGCATTTATTATTACAGCGTTTGTGGCAATCCGATGATGTAGCGTTGGAGTCTGAATCAGTCCAGAGTTGGATCTGTGCGCGGTTGAATATGACGCGTTGGACCCTGATGCGGCGCTTACAGCAAGAAGGGCAGCCGTTCTCGGCCTTGTACAGCAATATTCGTAGCGAGGAAGCGTGTCGCTTGCTGCGGAATAGCCAACATTCCATGCTGGAGATCAGCCAGCAGCTCGGTTTTGTGAATCAGAGCAGTTTTACCCGGTTCTTCAAGGAGCAGTTCAATTGCACACCACTGCATTACCGGCAGCAATGGCGAACAACATCATGATGTTTTCCCGCCCGCCAAGATGTTCGGGTGTCAGCCTCCCTGGACCAGGGCGGGAGCACACTTTGTTGATCTTTTAACCAAAGAATAACTGAGCCCGATAGTCGTCATTCCAGCCGGCTCTTTTT
>NZ_BAAGVN010000174.1:0-815 GCF_054780855.1 Pseudaeromonas pectinilytica | reverse complement strand
CGCTTGTGGCTCATCACCCAGTCATCGAGCTGCTGGGTGCGGGTGGCCTCGGCAAAGGTGTAGTTGGAAGCCCCCAGAACAGCGACAAAAATCTGGGCCCGGTAAAGGATCTCGCCGGTGTGGGGATCAACAATCGGCATGGTCTGGCCGCAGTAGTCGACAAAGAGTTTTTCGCCAGCGATATGGGTCTGGCGCATCGAGGGTTGCAGCAGAGCCGCCCACGCTTTATAGAGCCGACAGAAGTGGTTGTAGCTGTAGTGTGAGCCAGGATGGCGCTCGGCGTACTCCTGCCATAGCAGCTCGAGCGTCACGCCTTTTTGACCGGGTTTTTTAAGCTCTTGATGGAGCTTGGCCCAGTTAGGGATAGGTTTGAGGTGAGGGTTCGGGGTGACGCGAGTGTTGATGAAGGCTCGCGCCAGCGAAACATCATCCCAGAGCGCGTCGAGCGGCCAAGCCTGAATACCCAGTTGGGCCGCCCGGTTGAGGTAATAGGATACGGTGCTGGGAGAGAGGTGCAGGCTGAGGGCAATCTGCCGATGAGCCAGTTGAGCCTGATATTTAAGGCGAAGAATTTCTTTGAGTTTTCTCACAGTGATAGGCCTCGCAGACATGCACTTTCCTCTGTTGTGACAGGGTAAAAAGTGCGGGTTTAACGAAGCGGGGAGAAAAAGTCATCAATAACATGGATGCCGATCATGGTTTCCCATGGGGGGTAAAAAGTGATCGGCATGGGATGTTATTGAGTGATCGACATGGATGTTATTACGTGATCGGCATGAATGTTATTGAGCGATCGCCATGCGTGGGAATATGCA
>NZ_BAAGVN010000173.1:0-808 GCF_054780855.1 Pseudaeromonas pectinilytica | reverse complement strand
TTCGCAAGCTCGATACCTTGGTGCTCTACCTGCAGCAGATCGGGGTCAGCCGGTTCGAGGTTGATGCCAGTAGCTTCATGCTTGCACTACGACAGCGGTAACTTGTTACCTACGTCGAGACCCTCTATAATATAAACCAAAGGTTATATTTGGTGCGCTATGTGGACAGTAAAAACGACCTCTCTATTCGATGTCTGGTTTGATGAACAAGACGAGGCCACGCAGGAGAAGGTTTTGGCTGGGTTGCTTGCCTTGGCACAGGGCGGTCCATCAGTAGGGCGACCCTTAGTTGATACCATCAAGGGGTCTCGCTTTACGAACCTCAAAGAGCTGAGAGTTCAGCACCAGGGGGATCCGCTACGAGCGTTCTTTGCTTTTGACCCGTTGCGGCAAGCTATCGTGTTGTGTGCTGGAAATAAGGGCGGTAACGATAAGCGGTTTTACAAAGAGATGTTGCCGGTCGCTGAGGCGGAATACGCCAAGCACTTAACTGAGTTGGAGGTAGGGTAATGGGAAGAACACTGAATGAGATGCTGGCCTCCCGCTCGGTGGATAGTCAGCAGCGGATCCAGGAGATGGCTAACGAGCTGCTGCTGGAGGTACGCTTGCAAGCGCTGCGTGAAGAGTTGGAAGTGTCCCAGGTGGAGTTGGCCTCTGCCCTCGGGATCAGCCAACCGGCCGTTGTGGCGATGGAGCAGCGTGGGAATGATATCAAGCTATCCACCATGAAGCGTTACGTGGAAGCAATGGGTGGGAAGCTGCGTGTTGATGTTGAGCTTCCTACAGGGAGGCATGTCGGTTTCAACGT
>NZ_BAAGVN010000172.1:0-800 GCF_054780855.1 Pseudaeromonas pectinilytica | reverse complement strand
TATGTTGGGAGTCACATAGAAGATCAGATCCTGGAAAACGGGAAAGGTTCCGTTCAGGACGCTACTTGTGTATAAGAGTCAGCATGAAATGCATTCAGTCGAATATTGCCCTGTGCCGGTTTCCCCGATGCCATTCTCTGTTCGGCGGTTTCTATGCCATGATCGACCGCGTTACGAACCAAATGAGTCAAGGGTTCACTGATGCGTTCGACAACCGATTTATCCAATTCTGTTTCAGCACCATCAATGGTCAGCGAAATCGATTTACCCAACTCCTGACTGGCATCACGAACCAGACGTTGAAATCGCATGAAAGTCTCGCCAATTTCAACCATTCGTAAACGTAAGGCCGACTCTCTTATTTGTTCAACGTGTCGATTAATGGCCGATACCGAGGCGAGTAACTCACTATCTGCTTTACTCCGCGCCAACATTTCACCACCGGCAGAAGCAATCACTAACTCTCCGACCAAATTAATAAGCTCATCCAGTTTTTGTGCTGAAACCTTAATAAAGGCGCTATCGGCATGACGTTTTTCTCGTATTTGGCTCTGTTTTTGCAACGCTTGATTGACCATGACAGGAGGAACAATTCCCTCCTCCACCAATAATTCACCCAAGCGAGTTTTTTCCGGATGTTCTGCTTGTCGTGATAGTCCTTCGCACAACTCATGCTCGGTCAATAATCCACTTTGGATCAGTATTTCCCCCAGTAGTTCAGGGCGGGATCGCACTTTGTTAATGAAATTTGAACAGGCAGATCGTCTGTGATCTAATCGCGTCTCCATGCAGGAGGCACG
>NZ_BAAGVN010000171.1:0-797 GCF_054780855.1 Pseudaeromonas pectinilytica | reverse complement strand
GAAGCAGGCAGGCCGTAACGGTCAGGGTGATAGTTCCAAATGCGTGGCTGTGTTTGCGGTGGGTCATGAAATTCTCCTGTAATTCAATCGTTCTCTCATTCGAACTCCCGCCCTTCGCCAGCTTCCTCATGGGTTACACCGTCGCGGATGTGGTAGATGCGCTTGAAGGTCGGGATGATCTTTTCGTCATGGGTGACGACGATGATGGCGGTCTCGAACTTGTGGGCCATGTCGTTGAGGATGCGGATTACAGCCATGGCGCGCTCGGAATCCAGCGGCGCAGTGGGTTCATCGGCCAGGATCACTGGCGGGCGATTGACCAATCCGCGCGCGATGGCAACCCGTTGCTGCTCGCCACCGGAGAGTTGCGAGGGCATTGCGCGAGCTCGGTGTTGCACATCAAGCGCCGTGAGCAATTCCAGTGCCTTCGCGCGCGACTCTCCATTCGCGACGCCTGCAAGCATCGGCAACAGCGCCACGTTGTCGGTGACATCGAGAAACGGAATCAGGTATGGTGCTTGGAAAACGAAACCGATCTTGTCGCGCCGCAAGGCGCGCAAGTCGCGGACTTTCCAGCCATCGTCGTAGATCACTTCATCGCCCAGCGTCATGCGACCAGCGGTCGGTTCGATCACCGCACCCAGACATTTGAGCAGCGTGCTCTTGCCGGACCCGGAAGGGCCGATCAGCCCCACCACTTCACCTGGCGCAACATGCATATTCACGTCTTTCAAGGCAAAGACAGCGGTGTCACCATCGCCATACCGCTTGCTCAAACTTTCGATGTGGATGCCTTT
>NZ_BAAGVN010000170.1:0-787 GCF_054780855.1 Pseudaeromonas pectinilytica | reverse complement strand
CTAAAAAAAGCAAGCTGGGATGACAATTATCGGGCACAACTATTCTTTGGTTAAATAACCAACAAAGTATGCTCCCGCCCTGATCTTCCCCCTATCAAACAAGGAGCTAAAGAAATATTTATTAACTGGTTCGGTGAATGTTCTCTCTCGATAGTTAATTTGATTTCTTAACTCCATGAGCCATTCATAGACAACCTTGTTTTCGACATGATTGCTCTGGAGGATATCTGTATCTTTGAATAACGATATAAAAGTAAAAATTGTAGTTTTGTGGTCTCCTGTTACCCGTTCCCCAGATAATTTCCCACAGTCTCTGCGTTCTGGTTTTTCTCCTTTCGCTATTTTCAATGTGTATATTCCATTGTTCTTTAAGAATGCAAACTTGTTAGTGGCTAACGAACATCTTAAAAGGAAAAATACAGAGTAATAAATTTTAATCGCGGCCCATGAATGTCTCCCATGATATATTCCGTTTATTGCATCGGAGAGGCTAAATAAAGCCTTGAAATATATATCTGCTGCATCTTTTTTTAGATCAACAGTTAGTTCTTTACACCTGAGTTCAGTTACTTCATACGCTTCAAATTTTGCAAGATATGAGCCCCACTTTGTAAGGTCCGTACAGCCAATATCTAATTCCACCGCTGCTTGGACTCTAAATCTATCAAAATTCATATTGGTCCTGCGCTGGTAAAGACTTTAAAAGGCAGGGCCGACGCATGATCATTCTTTGCACAAGTTGATCAAGTCTCGATCAGTTGAGCAGCTCCAAACACGATTTTAATTG
>NZ_BAAGVN010000169.1:0-766 GCF_054780855.1 Pseudaeromonas pectinilytica | reverse complement strand
GGAACTGGTCAGGATCGGCTGTCGAACGGCTCCAATGCCACAACGCCTGTTGAAGCTGGCTGAGTCTCGATGGTAATCAGGAAGTCTTTTGCTTTACCGCCTCGATCACCTATTTCTCTTCGCCAACCAATCATCTGCTCATGGATATTGGCATAAGCCTCAATATAGACTTCATCTTGTGGTTCACGAAATATTTGCCCTGCCTTCTCAATTAACAGAAGACGAGCATCATCTTTCTTTATCGTCCCACCGCCTGTCGCGATTTTTGAGCCTTGGAAGTAAGTGTTTAGAGCCATAGCTAAGGCATCAAGAACAGTTGTTTTTCCTGCACCGTTATTACCAATTAGTACAGTAAAACGCTCATGAAAATTGAACCTAGCCTGTTCATATTTACGGAAGTTTCGCAAGATAAGGTGATGCAGTTGCATGGCGATCTCCAGTTCGGGCCAGGGAGGCTTATTCCCATATCGAAACAATGCGCTAGATGATTGATTATAAGGGGGAACAGCAGTCGAGGATACATGGATGTATGAATGGCAATATGCTGATCAGGTCAAGCAACCCGCCTGGCTGTAAGCCGCCTCCGCACCAAACATTACGCCAGTCACTCGACTGGCGTAATTTTATAAACAAAATCAAATATATATAAAATAACCATGATAATCAAACACATATAACTTATTCATGTACAGAACCTTAAGCGGCAAGCAAATTAATAACACCGTCTAACGTGTTGTTTTGCTTGGATTTTCTCTGCCTACTCTTT
>NZ_BAAGVN010000168.1:0-752 GCF_054780855.1 Pseudaeromonas pectinilytica | reverse complement strand
ACCAAGAGCCCAACAGTGCAAAATCCTGGTTATCGGGTGGGGTGAAAATAGTCAACAACACGTAAAGGGAACAGCGCCTCGAAGAAGCCCCCGCGAAGCTCAACTCATTGAAAGAAGATGAGAAAAATAAGGTGTGATGGCTAACCCATCCGGTTATGTCAAACGTTATATTTTTATAAATATGAAGAAGGATTCACCATGAAATCATTAGTCATAGGATTTTTAGGAATCGTTGTATATACATTCATTATATGTATCGGGGTTTACCTATCAGCAAACCAAATAGCTGATATTCTTTATTCATTCATGGGGGGGGTGATTGCGGCACTACTCATTTTGTTAAAGGATCTCGAGCTTGAGCAAGACCGTTCCCGCTCTATTAAAAATTATTTTTTGGCAGTGGCTGCATCCTTACCTGCCTGGATTGTTGGATTATTAATTTTGAAGATTTTCAATGTCTGGGTAGCAGGAGATTCTGCACTAGCATTTGATTTAACAATTGGGGCATTGGGGGCTGTAGTCATGTATTTATACAGACTCCACGATACAGCTCCTTGCCGCAGTTATTCTCAGCAATCAGGCAAAATATAAAAATAACATCAAGTCGCCCATGGACTTGCTCCGCTTTAATCCCAATACATAAATAACAAATATTCAATATTGAACCACCATGTACAGAACCTTAAGCGGCAAGCGAATTAATAACACCGTCTAACGTGTTGTTTTGCTTGGATTTTCTCTGCCTACTCTTT
>NZ_BAAGVN010000167.1:0-738 GCF_054780855.1 Pseudaeromonas pectinilytica | reverse complement strand
GAGCTCATTGCTGCGATTGCCGAGGTGCATGTTGAATTGATCCTGATCCACCCCTTTCGGGAAGGGAATGGCCGCCTAGCTCGATTACTGGCTGATGTCATGGCGGTGCAGGCAGGGTATGAGCCGCTGGATTACTCAGGCTGGGAACAACAAAAAGAGAACTATATTGCCGCTATTCATGCCGGTTTAGCATGCGATTATCGCCCGATGCAGACGTTTGTGGATCTGGCGCTAGTTTAAGCGAGCTCAAGCGATTTGAACTTGGGGTTGGGTTGTTTGAGCTTCAGCTCCAACATATTGATGGACTGACCTGTTTCAATAGCGGTAGAGCTGGCAATTGCTCGGAGCAATCGCGCTTTGGTGGGTGCAGATGGTTTTACTTTTTGCTTGTTCATCGTGTTCTCCAGCATGCGTTGACTACACAAAATCATATCATCGGAAGCCGTAAAATACAGCCCAACACAGCCTCTGAAACCCAGGCTGCAAAATCATCCGCTTGAGTTTACACCGATTCATGATCTTGCGGACAGCATGGTAATCGTCGCAATGAAACGATTAACAGACGCAAGTTTAGAGCTGAGCTGCAAATCCATGGCTAGGGCTCAGTTGATAGATAAATTTCTGATATGGTGCGCTATCTACCGTTGATGGGTCCTATCTGAGGCTGGCATGAAAAAACCGTCTATTCCCTTTGCCCTGACTCATCAGATTGCCAGCCAAGTGTGCAACGTCGCCGAG
>NZ_BAAGVN010000166.1:0-708 GCF_054780855.1 Pseudaeromonas pectinilytica | reverse complement strand
TTTTTGGCGATTAAATCAGATCACAAACGAAGCCTTTTTTCTATCTATTTCAATTGGTTGTAGCTAAAGATCCTGTACATGAGAGATGCCACTCTCATACACAAACAGACAAATTTCGCCCTGTTTTATGCAAAAATTCTTCATGATGACGGGGCTTGAATTTGATGGTACGCCACGGATTAAGCCATTTCCCCGTGAGGGAAAACCCTCATACCCGGGGTTCGATTCCGAGTCCGGGCACCATACACCACAAGGCCCTGCAGCAATGCGGGGCCTGGTTGCTATGCGCGTCTGGTCGAAATCTGGCACCTTCCGGTCAAACTTACCTGCTCAGGCCACCGGAGTGAAAATCTGCGTTGCGCTAATCGTTTTATCCCTAACAAAAGATCTCTCCTTGTCTCACTATCAGAAAAAACACATCCACACGACAGCATATTGGGTTCGACCCTACTATTAGTGTGTCTAGAGAACTGGGGGCAATTCAGTCCGCCTCGGCGTCATATCTTATATCACCTCGCCTATGGTGAACTTGCTCGCAACCCTGTCGGCCAAAACGGTGAACTTGCTCGCAACCCTGTCGGCCAAAACGGTGAACTTGCTCGCAACCCTGTCGGCCAAAACAATGGTAAGCGCCGCTAAATCGGCCTACTTGCCTTCGTTGTATTGCGCCACTTTTTTTGCAATGGGCTCCAGCGGGACGTTCCAGGG
>NZ_BAAGVN010000165.1:0-707 GCF_054780855.1 Pseudaeromonas pectinilytica | reverse complement strand
CTTGTTTCTGGCCATGATTTAACCCTCCAGAACAGAACCCTTTAAGTGTAGTTCTGAAGGGCTGAATCATGGTGGTAATCAGGTAGGAGATTGTTACATGGCAGAAAAATTGAACCCCGAAGAACGCGCTCTTGAAGCGGTAAAAGCGCGAAACCCTGACCATATGGAATTTTTCGTCGGGTCAGTTATTCCGCGTTACCTTCATGGCACTCTTTACATGATTGGCTTCAAGGATTCTCAAGGAATTGCGTGGGAAAACTATGCTTTTGTGCCGGACGAAGACGGACCGGTACAGATTTATAGAAACACTATTCAATTGGCACACGCTGTTAGCATCAACTCCCGACAGTCCAGCTTCATGGAACGTATTTTAAATATAGGCGGCATGTCTGGCGCGATAGCTGTCGCAATAACGGCAACCATTTGTTATTTAACTCTCACGGGGAAAGGTGAAATCAAGATTCCTGACGTGCTTTCAAATGCACTAACAATGGTTCTTGGCTTTTATTTTGGTTCCAAGGCAAGTGAACGTAAGGAATAATTACAAAATGCGCTCTAATGCAAATAGTTTAAGTCGTTCGCTTCGCTCACTGGGACGCGCAAAAAGCACGCGCGCCCCATAACTAAAATGTTGTGCGGTTATCCAAGTAATTGAGTTGTAGTGACAAGAGCGGTTGCGATAGCAGGCAATATTGCATTCTGCTGGT
>NZ_BAAGVN010000164.1:0-692 GCF_054780855.1 Pseudaeromonas pectinilytica | reverse complement strand
TTGGTATCCATAGCGGGCACCTCAGTCCAGCGAACTTACTGCAAGTATAGATTGCCCCAACACGTAAAGGGAACAGCGCCAAACCGATTGCTGGTGCTTTGAATCGAGGGACTAGCAAAATGGCCAGTTTGTCACCGCTGAATTCAGAGCCGGGTGATGGTCGTTTTGTCCAGTTTTAGGAGGTGCTCGGTATGAATGATGTGATTGCATATTCCTCCTCATCCGATCTTCAGGATCGCGGAGCTGGGCAGAACCTATCTTTTCATTGCATGAAAATCGCGCTGGCTTTACCTATTAATCGCGTGAGGGAAATTATCGAGTATGGACATCTGACCGCAGTGCCTATGATGCCCAATTATGTGTTAGGGGTCATCAATTTACGGGGAAATGTGGTCCCTGTTGTTGATCTATCGGCACGCTTTGGTGCAGGCGAAACCGTATTAGGGCGGCGGACTTGCATTATTATTCTGGAGTTGCCGAATACGGATGGGCCGCATTTGGTCGGACTAGTCGTTGATGCTGTCGATGAAGTCTTGGATATTGAGATGGCGCAAATTGAACCGCCGCCCAGTTTTGGCACTGCCATCCGGAGTGATTTCATTATGGGGATCAGGGCGGGATCGCACTTTGTTAATGAAATTTGAACAGGCTGATCGTCTGTGATCTAATCACGCCTCCATGCAGGAGGCGCG
>NZ_BAAGVN010000163.1:0-689 GCF_054780855.1 Pseudaeromonas pectinilytica | reverse complement strand
GTGGCACCGCAGAACGATGCGCCGACCAGCAGCAACGTCAGCCTGAACACCGACGAAGAGACCCCGGTCAATGGCAGCATCATCGCCACCGATCTGGACGGCGATAGACTGAGCTACAGCCTGAATGGCACTCCGGCCAATGGCAGCGTAACTCTGAATGCCGATGGCACTTTCACCTACACGCCCGCCAGCAACTTCAATGGCAGCGACAGCTTTAGCGTCACCGTCAGCGACGGCAAGGGCGGCACCACGACCAGCACCGTGACCATTGGCGTGGCACCGCTGAACGATGCGCCAACCAGCAGCAACGTCAGCCTGAACACCAATGAAGAGACCCCGGTCAATGGCAGCATCCTCGCCACCGATCTGGACGGCGATAGCCTGAGCTACGCCCTGGGCACGAACCCGGCCAATGGTAGCGTGACGCTAAATGCCGATGGCACCTTCACCTACACGCCGGCTAGCAACTTCAATGGCAGCGACAACTTCAGTGTGACAATCAGCGACGGCAAGGGCGGCACCACGACCAGCACCGTGACCATCGGGGTGGCACCGCAGAACGATGCGCCAACCAGCAGCAACGTCAGCCTGAACACCAATGAAGAGACCCCGGTCAATGGCAGCATCATCGCCACCGATCTGGATGGCGATAGCCTGAGCTACGCCCTGGGCACGAACCCGGCCAATGG
>NZ_BAAGVN010000162.1:0-684 GCF_054780855.1 Pseudaeromonas pectinilytica | reverse complement strand
TGGGAGGATCTATCAACCCCCGAAAGGGGATCAAGAGATGATCGTCACATTCGACTGTCAACGGGGGGCTGGTGAACGCTTACTGTCCTGATTCACCGGTTTGCTTTCAAAATGCTGAAGGACAGGTCATGAAGCGTTTTATCGCCTCCTTAAAAAGTCAGTTGAAAGCGTATGATGAACGGCGAATGAGGGAGGGCATTCGGGTTCACCCTACGAAGCTAAGGTATGTATGGGTATGTGAACAAAACGAGGCTGAATTGCCGCACTATCACTTGCTGTTCGTGCTAAATAAAGCCGCCTATTGGCGATTGAATAATATGCGCTCATCTGAGTCGCTCGCTGGGAAAATTCAAAAAGCCTGGTGCAGCGCTTTGGGTTTAGATTATCCAGAATATGGGGTTCTGGTTCACTTTCCTGATAATTGCGAATATATATTAAGGAGAGATGATGCAATAAAGAGATCTCCGGTATTTAGGGATTTCATGCTTCGGGTTTTCTATCTGGCGAAAATGAGAACAAAGATATGTGGAGAGGGGCGGCGGCGTGTTGGTTACAGTTGGGGGTAATGGCATATAAACAGCATATGTTGCGGAGAGTGCCCCCTGTCTCTTGATCAGATCTTGATCCCCTGCGCCATCAGATCCTTGGCGGCAAGAAAGCCATCCAGTTTACTTTGCAGGGCTT
>NZ_BAAGVN010000161.1:0-643 GCF_054780855.1 Pseudaeromonas pectinilytica | reverse complement strand
TTGAGCGTATTGTCCGGGATTGTTCTACCGGTCGGGCGCCCGCCGCCGGACGCCTCATCGGTCATGCGCTCTGATTCAAGCAAGACGAGATCAGCGGGTTGGATAGTCATGTCGTTTAAACCTCGATTAATCGCAGAGTAATGGCGTGTTCAAGAGCTGGCATTGCGGCCGGGTTGACGTAATCGACCAGCGGAGTTGCCTCAATGGGCTTGTCGGCATGACGCCAGCGCACGGTGTACGTTGTTCCGTAAAGCACCAACGGCAGCTGGGCTGTCGTTAGCTGGGCGCGGAGCAAATCGACAGTGGCACGGGTGCCGGTCATGGTCAGTGTCAGCGGTCGGCCGCCGACCTTGGTCCCTTCCTGGACGATCATGTGACCGGTCTGGCCACGAGATAGCGACTGTTCGATCGGCGTCCAGTCCAGTTCATCAGTCCACGCGATTTCGTCATCCAATTCGATGCCAGCGAGTGAGTTGGTCATGGAGTGATTGCCCCCACTGATTCAAGCTGGCGGAGCACTGATTCCAGTGCGGCCTCACCAGCAGCATCAGTTTTAATGGTCTGCCGGGATCCCG
Organism: Pseudaeromonas pectinilytica; assembly: GCF_054780855.1. Taxonomy (NCBI): domain Bacteria; kingdom Pseudomonadati; phylum Pseudomonadota; class Gammaproteobacteria; order Aeromonadales; family Aeromonadaceae; genus Pseudaeromonas; species Pseudaeromonas pectinilytica. Next base: position 68 of record NZ_BAAGVN010000161.1, on the reverse strand, counting down.
GCAGATTGATGGTGATTTCCCTGGACAAAGTAGTTGTCTCGCTTGTGTTTTGGTTTGCTGTCTTAGCT
>NZ_BAAGVN010000160.1:0-632 GCF_054780855.1 Pseudaeromonas pectinilytica | reverse complement strand
GCCATGGCCTGCCAAACCAAGATTGCCAAGACCATCATTGAGCAGAAGGGTGACTACCTACTGGCAGTAAAAGGCAATCAGGGCAATTTGTCCAAAGCGGTCCAGCAGGCCTTCAGCGCCTTACGCAACGATGCCTCCTCGCTGGAGGCATTACAGACTGAAAAACAGCATGGTCGTATAGAGTCTCGCCTGTGCCAGGTCCTTGATGCGAGCACACTGGAAGGCAATTTTTCTCGCTGGAAAGGACTCAAAACGCTCGCGATGATAACCAGCTTTCGGACAGAGAAGGGTAAACCCGTCAGCATGGAGTATCGCTACTACATTAGCTCGAAAATCATGAGTGCAGAACAAGTAGCCAGCGCGGTCCGGGAACACTGGGCCATAGAATCGATGCACTGGGTGTTAGATGTGAGCATGCAAGAAGATGCCTGTCAGATATACAAAGATCACGCAGCGGAAAACTTGGCCTGCTTGCGACATCTAGCCCTGAACATGCTCAGAGCGGAACCAACCAAGCTCAGTATTGTTGGCAAACAGAAGCGATGCTGGATGAAAACAGAACACTTGGAGAAGGTGCTGATTGCCGGATTATCCGTATCGCTCAAAAACTAGACACTCATGCGTTCGCCCTG
>NZ_BAAGVN010000159.1:0-617 GCF_054780855.1 Pseudaeromonas pectinilytica | reverse complement strand
GAGTTGGTCGGATCATTGCAACTGCAGACTGCCAGTCGGCAGATCGTCTCGCCCGATTCTGATGACCACATTCACGGCATTCAGTCGCTCCTGGCACTTGAGCATACCTCGTTGGAGTCTGAGCCAATCCTATCGATGTGTCAGGGGGAATCGTTACCAGACCTCGAGCGGGTGAGCCTGCTCGTTCGTAACCTTAAGACGTTATTCAGACTGTTGCCGACCATAGATGCCATCTCTGTCGAGGGACTGTTTTCAGCTCACGCTCATCTGTTGGTTGGAGTCAGTCAGGAGCTGGGAGCATTCAGGCGTTCTAACTCGGTCCGCCATAACGGGTCATTACAGAACCCAGTTCCTAGGGCCTTGTTGATCAAATCCAAAGTTGGATGGTCGCACCCCAACCTGCCGGGCGTGCTTAGTTAACAGCCTGCCGAATAGGCATACCAAGCCCTATGACCTTGTTCATGACTTTCACCCCAGCCAGGATCTCACCCACTTGGGCGTTGTAGCTCCGCAGACTCAGTTTCTAACCGATGCGCTGCTTGAAGCGATACATGGCGGTCTCAGCTATCGAGCGCTGATGATAGCCAGAGTCCTTTTTCCATTGCTCCAGTTCTCCT
>NZ_BAAGVN010000158.1:0-614 GCF_054780855.1 Pseudaeromonas pectinilytica | reverse complement strand
GTTCTCTTGCTCGAGGCCACTACATTCCGCACCGTAGGATTACTGCATCAGGAGTGGTGGATGCGCCCGGATGACCCTGCCGACGCGGATGAAAAGGAGAGTGGCAAATGGCTGGCTGCGGCCGCAACTAGCCGGTTACGCATGGGCAGTATGATGAGCAACGTGATTGCGGTCTGTGACCGCGAAGCCGATATCCATGCTTACCTGCAGGACAAACTGACACATAAAGAGCGATTTGTAGTGCGCTCCAAGCACCCGCGCAAGGACACTGGCTCCGGATTGTATCTGTACGACCATCTGAAAAACCAACCGGAGCTGGGTGGCTATCAGATCAGCATCCCGCAAAAGGGCGTGGTGGATAAACGCGGTAAACGTAAAAATCGACCCGCCCGCAAGGCGAGCTTGAGCCTGCGCAGTGGGCGCATCACGCTAAAACAGGGGAATATCACGCTCAATGCGGTGTTGGCCGAGGAGATTAACCCGCCCAAGGGTGAGACCCCGTTGAAATGGTTGTTGTTAACCAGTGAACCCCCCGTCGAGTCACTAGCCCAAGCCTTGCGGGTCATCGACATATACACCCATCGCTGGCGGATCGAGGAGTTCCATAAGGCATG
>NZ_BAAGVN010000157.1:0-611 GCF_054780855.1 Pseudaeromonas pectinilytica | reverse complement strand
GCATCCAACGCTCGGCTACTTATATAAAATCTCACGAAATCATAGCCTTTGCCATTTTCAATTCGCTCAGCCTGCACGGCTATAATGGTCTTCGCTTTCCACTGCTGGCAAACGGGCATGCTTTCATCAACCACCAGAACCCAACAACGTCGATGCTCTTTTCGCCCATGTTCTGAGTCAAATTGTTCAGTAAAGCCGGGCCCCGAAATATCGGTTTCATTCTTATCCCAATACGCTTGGAACTGTTCTTTTACTTCAGTATTGAGGCTCGGTTGGTTGTCTTTCACTGCAAGCAGGTAATCACCCGACTTTTTGAGGATGGTGTCTGCGATTTTTACCTGTGTACCCATCGCATCAATACTGACTAAACACCCTTTTAATTCAATAAGTTGGAGTAGCTCAGGTATTGCCGTGATCTCGTTAGATTTGTCAGCGACTTTTTGCTGGCCAACACACATTCCCAGCTCAGTTGACCAGACATTGACCATATGAACAGCGTTGGCTCCTCGCCCTTTAGCGGTAGCACGGAGAGCTTTACCATCAACCGCTAGTTGGCCAACCAGCTTATCATCGCCCATGATGTCGCCGATCCACGCTTGAAAAATGGATTT
>NZ_BAAGVN010000156.1:0-602 GCF_054780855.1 Pseudaeromonas pectinilytica | reverse complement strand
CCTTTCCTCCTCGCTGAAAGTGCTTTACAACCCGAAGGCCTTCTTCACACACGCGGCATGGCTGCATCAGGGTTTCCCCCATTGTGCAATATTCCCCACTGCTGCCTCCCGTAGGAGTCTGGACCGTGTCTCAGTTCCAGTGTGGCTGGTCATCCTCTCAGACCAGCTAGAGATCGTCGCCTTGGTGAGCCGTTACCTCACCAACTAGCTAATCCCACCTGGGTGCATCCAATCGCGGTAGGTCCGAAGATCCCCACCTTTCCCCCTCAGGGCGTATGCGGTATTAGCAGTCGTTTCCAACTGGTATCCCCCTCGATTGGGCAGCTCCCCAGGCATTACTCACCCGTCCGCCACTCGCCGGCGGGGTAGCAAGCTACCCCCCGCTGCCGTTCGACTTGCATGTGTTAGGCCTGCCGCCAGCGTTCAATCTGAGCCATGATCAAACTCTTCAATTAAAGTTTGGTGCTCAATGAATTTTGAATTAACTGTTGCTGAATCTTTCGATTCGCTTGGTCACTTCATCAGTCATTGCATATCAATTTTTTTGACATCCAATTCCTGTGAGTGCCCACACAGATTGCTTGATTTGATTGTTAAAGAGC
>NZ_BAAGVN010000155.1:0-600 GCF_054780855.1 Pseudaeromonas pectinilytica | reverse complement strand
TTATCTACTACCTGAAGCAACACCGCTTATATACCCGCACACTTGGAATTATTTGAGTCTCTAAAAATGAGGGGATCTCTGAGTAGATAGACAGGTTATTTCTGCTCTAATGCAGCATTGTTTAGCGTTTAGTAGTAAAAGGCGAGTTGCAGACATTATTATTAACTCGGTTAACTGGTATGCTGATGCCTTTTTTGATGAAAATAAAGAATCGCAAATAGTTAAATGTGTGACGGCAATTGAATCTCTTGTTAACTATGGTTTTGATGGGGCAATGTCATCAATGGATTCTAATGGATTTACTGTGAGATTTAGAAAGCGCGTATGCAAGTTACATAAAGTAAAAGCTGATTCAGATATTTCTCGTAAAGCTAACGCTATTTATAAAGCTAGGAGTGAGATTGTTCATGGTTCTGGCCTCAGCGAACCATTGATATTTTGTCCTTTAAAATTTTGCCGCGAAACTGTATTCGCAGCTATTCCGGTCTTGTTTGAAGTAAGCGCCGCTAAATCGGCCCATGTACAGAACCTTAAGCGGCAAGCGAATTAATAATACCGTCTAACGTGTTGTTTTGCTTGGATTTTCTCTGCCTACTCTTT
>NZ_BAAGVN010000154.1:0-595 GCF_054780855.1 Pseudaeromonas pectinilytica | reverse complement strand
TCCGAGATGGCGCCGACCGAAAAGGTCATGCCGTACTGATCGCGCAGCAAACTCTGAATTTTGCGCACACTCAGATGATATTGCCCCGCGAGCACCGCGATATAGCTGAGCAACCGCGGCCCCATCTGGCCGCTGGGTGCCGCCTTGGGCAACTCGCCTTTGCTGAGCGCATCGCAGTGCCGGCAGTGGCCGTGGAATAGCTGATATTCGGTGATCTCTAGCGGCAACGTGGGCAGCTCAAACACCTGGTGGCGGAAGGATGGCGCGGCATTGGCCACGACCTCGCCGCCGCACTCAGCGCAGCAGGATGCCGGTTTGCAAGCAACCACCAGATCGGTGGATTGCAACTCGCTTAGTTCTCGTCGATGCCCCGTGTGTCCAGGTTGAGCGCCAACCTGATTTCGGCCACGAGGCGTCGTAACTTTTTTCGCTCCGCCTTAGCCGCAGGGGAGTCGGAGGATGGCGATTTGGATGAGTTACGAGAGGAGAGAGCCAGACGGTCCTCGTACTCCCGTAGCTTGTTCCATAGCTCCTGGATGATGCGGTTGGCATCATGGAGGTCGTGCGCCTGAGGCGCTGCATTTTCGAAGAGTTT
>NZ_BAAGVN010000153.1:0-590 GCF_054780855.1 Pseudaeromonas pectinilytica | reverse complement strand
GAGCCTTGGCGGCGAGTTTTTTATCAAAACAACGCATCCACGCGCCGTGCAAATCCTTGAGTTTCTGCTGGAGGTTGTCGGTGTATGCCTCGGCCAGAAAGGCCATTTCTGGATCTTTCTTCCAACGGGTGAGCATCCGAGATAAATCGAAATATGATGGCAGCTTGTCGCCGGAATCCAGAATGCGCTTTGTCTCTACAAGCCCGTGATTCCAGACATAACGAGCACAGCCGCCCAACTGGCGCAGGCGTTGCGCTTGTTGCTCGGTCGGTTCGAGTCGGAATTTGTAGGCTTTCAGAATTTGCATTCAACACTCAGTGTGTAGCAATATTTCTCCGTCATTACACCGAGCTGAGTCATTAAATGCAAGTCATAAACATCAACAAATCCCGCTATGCAGCTTATCTTCTCCATGTTCACTTGGTGTTTGTGACCAAGTATCGAAAAAAGATATTGGGCGATTTACACCTTGCTGCGTTCAATCAGTGCGCCGCCGAGGTTTGTCGTGACTTTGGCGCAGAGCTGAAAGAGTGTGACGGAGAAGCAGACCACGTTCACATGCTGATAGAGTACGGGCCGACCGTGCAGTT
>NZ_BAAGVN010000152.1:0-586 GCF_054780855.1 Pseudaeromonas pectinilytica | reverse complement strand
TCCGGCGAGACTAGACCGCCGACCAATGGTAATTGAACCGATTATGGGGTGATAGATGAGCTATTTACAGGGTGGTGGCACCCCATCAGATCCGTTTGTGATCCACAATTTGGCAGCCTGGGAATATTTCGTTGCCAATCACGCCTCCCGAACAGAACCAGCGGTAACCATTTACTATGCCGTGCTGGCTGCCGACATTGATGCGTCTGGGTCAACAGTAAATTTCAACCGCTATTGGTCGGCAAACCTGGATGGAAATGGATTTGAGGTTAAAGGCTTTCGTAGCACCGAAAGCTCATTTTGGGGCGTAGAGGCTGCAGCAAGTAGTGAGGCGATTATCCGTCGCCTGAGAATAAAAAACCCAGTATACACGGCATCTAGCACATCTAACGGGATCCTACGGCAAACCAGCGGAAATCAATGGAAACTGGAAGATGTAGAGATTACCGGTGACATAGGTTCAAGCAGCTATGTCTTAACCAGTTTTATTCTGTGCGTGTCAACATCAGTTGGGCCTAACCTGACCAGAGTGTTTTGTAACCTGACCAGGATTAATTTCAGTAACCACCTAGCTACGGCCACTGGA
>NZ_BAAGVN010000151.1:0-583 GCF_054780855.1 Pseudaeromonas pectinilytica | reverse complement strand
TGAAACTGGTCAGGATCGGCTGTCGAACGGCTCCAATGCCACAACGCCTGTTGAAGCTGGCTGAGTCTCGATGGTAATCAGGTTCATCTTTGTGCTGATTGGCCGCATTGCTGCAGTCCACAGCGGCCATGGCCATGCCGCTAACACAGAAACTCAATGCAGAAAATAGTGCCAACATATTTTTATTCATCATGATTAACCCTCGGTTCAGCTTTAATTATTTACCTGATTACCATCGAGATTCAGCCAGTTTTAGCAATCGCTGTGGCATAGGTGCCGTTCGAATTCCTGCTCTGGCTAAATCAGTTACCATCCACTCCAGATTGAATCGGTGATTGAACTTAAAGCTGAACTCAGCCAAATACCGTGGCAGATGCTTCTGATTTATCGCGTGATAGGTTCCATGAATGGAATTCTTTACGTTACTTATCATGGTATTGACCCACTTGAAGTAGGGCAGTTTGACACTTTCAGGCCCTCCTCCTGTCACGATCCCAAGATGAATGGCTAATAACATCATGTCGATCGGCCAATAACATCATGCCGATCACTATTTTTCTGCCCGCGTTTATAGCGTCTTTCT
>NZ_BAAGVN010000150.1:0-581 GCF_054780855.1 Pseudaeromonas pectinilytica | reverse complement strand
GCCAACCTGTTTAGGGTGGACCAAATGATACGTCAGTGGGAGAGATCTCACTAAAAACTGGGAATAACGCCTTAAATGGCGAAGAAACGGTCTAAATAGGCTGATTCAAGGCATTTACGGGAGAAAAAATCGGCTCAAACATGAAGAAATGAAATGACTGAGTCAGCCGAGAAGAATTTCCCCGCTTATTCGCACCTTCCCTAGAATATAAAAACCAATCCATGCGTTGCACGAAATTTATTTTATAAGTGTTTTATTAGTTACGCGCCAAGGGCCCGACTTTATAGTGTACTTATATTTCAAACTTGGGAAGTTATTGCTATCTCCATCCGCAAACTCTGATGAGACTATAGAGAAATGGTTTGAATTTATTTTTGTCACGCTCTCAATAAATCTAAAATTGATTTTATTTTCGATATCAAGACCAAACGCTTCATTGTTTTGCACTAGAAATGGCCGGGTATTAGTGTGTCTACTTACTTCACTAATGAAGTAACGGTAGGTTCCTGAGCCACCCGGACACCCCATATCTCCAGACCACAGAACATAATAAGTTGCAAAACCGGACTCATCATCTCGAT
>NZ_BAAGVN010000149.1:0-571 GCF_054780855.1 Pseudaeromonas pectinilytica | reverse complement strand
CTTGTTTCTGGCCATGATTTAACCCTCCAGAACAGAACCCTTTAAGTGTAGTCCTGAAGAGCTGAATCATGGTGGTAATCAGGTATATTTATACTTGGCGTAGGCCTGCTGGCCATTATAAGAGCTAGGTGGGAATTGTTTATTGGCGCTGATCCAGTTATTCATAAATAACTGCATCCAACCTGTCACCGGGCGATTCTCCCGACGAACCGTGACCCATTTATTCTCGGTGCGACTGAATACCTGCCAGGTCACACCATATTCATCAATATTGAAGGCATAACGTTCCATATTCCAGATCGCCATACCATATTTGCCAATGTCGATATCGACCGGATACTGTTTGCCCTGGATCCAGACATTGGTGTGCAGCAGATTCGTTCCGCCCATCAGTTCAATATCGACTTCATAGTGACTGCTAGTGCTCGCTTCACCGGCATAGGTAAAGAAGGAGCTAATAGTCCCCGGAACGGCACCCGCTTGCATCTGCAGGGCGGGAGCATACTTTGTTGGTTATTTAACCAAAGAATAGTTGTGCCCGATAATTGTCATCCCAGCTTGCTTTTTTTAG
>NZ_BAAGVN010000148.1:0-569 GCF_054780855.1 Pseudaeromonas pectinilytica | reverse complement strand
GTAGCGTGACGCTAAATGCCGATGGTACTTTCACCTATACCCCGGCCAAAGATTTCAACGGCAGTGACAGCTTCAGCGTCACCGTCAGTGACGGCAAGGGCGGCACTACGACCAGCACCGTGACCATTGGCGTGGCTCCCGTAACTGATATCACGACGATATCTTTAAGTTCGACGACAGAAGGCCAGCCTGTAGAAGAAGGGCAAGTCACTGTCTACACAGTGAGTGTGGGCCAGCCTGTGTCAGGCAGTCCGTTGAATGTAACGTTAAGTAATGGCGTTATTATCACGATCCCTGTTGGGGCAAGCAGCGCAGAAAGTGAACCTGTGACGTTACGGGCTGATGATGCTTATGGCCAAGGTAATACCAGACAGGACGTTAGTATCACTGAAGTCAGTGGCAGTAGTTTTGAGCAGATCGTTGTAAGTAATACGGTCAGTGACACTATCGTGGATGACGTGGACAGCACCACGGTGACCTTGAGTACCGATGTGGCCAGTGTCAGTGAAGCGGGTGGCGCGATTGTGTACACCGCGACCCTGAGCAGTGCCAGCCACGGCGTGACCACA
>NZ_BAAGVN010000147.1:0-565 GCF_054780855.1 Pseudaeromonas pectinilytica | reverse complement strand
GGAGGATCTATCAACCCCCGAAAGGGGATCAAGAGATGATCGTCACATTCGACTGTCAACGGGGGGCTGGTGAACGCTTACCCATAAACGACTCCTGTCGGGATTAGGCTATCTTTCTTACTTTTTGATATGGATCACCATCCAGTGTAGAGCATCACCTTTCATTACACATGAAAAGCTGGTGATGTTACTCCACAACCAATACCACAACTATATTCAAAAGAGTGATGGCTATCCTCGTTTGTTAAGCAAGGCCATACAAAACGCAGAAAGACAAACAACAATGATTATCAATAGGCGATAAAGAAGACGCTAACCTCCCCTTTCTTGTTTACGCTGACGCTTAACTAAATACATGGCGTGATCTGCTTTCTCTAAAAGAGTTTCAGACTCCGCACCATCAATAGGAGCCACAGCCGAGCCGATACTAGCTGCAATATTTAGTTGTGAATTTTCATAGTTAAAAGGCAAGCATACGGCTTCCTCATGTACAGAACCTTAAGCGGCAAGCGAATTAATAACACCGTCTAACGTGTTGTTTTGCTTGGATTTTCTCTGCCTACTC
>NZ_BAAGVN010000146.1:0-563 GCF_054780855.1 Pseudaeromonas pectinilytica | reverse complement strand
CAGATCCGCCAACTGCTGGAAGGACACTGGCTGAGTCATCAACAAAATCTGCTGCTGACGGGCGCGGCAGGCTGTGGCAAGAGTTACCTGGCGTGTGCCCTGGGTCGTTACTTTATCCGGCAAGGAGTGGGCGTGCGGTATTACCGGCTGAAAACCCTGCTCGAAGAGATGCGACTGGCGCAAGCGGATGGCAGCTATCCGAAACTGCTGGAGCAAGTAAGCCACATAGGAATGCTGATCCTGGATGACTGGGGCATGGAGATGCTGGACGCGAGCGAACGCAGCAACCTGTTGGAGATCATCGATACCCGTTACGGCAAAGTCTCAACGATAGTGGCGAGCCAATTGCCGGTGGAGAAGTGGTACGGAATGATCGGAGAGGCAACATTCGCCGAGGCGATCCTGGACCGACTGATCCACAGAGCGGTGCGCGTGAACTTAACGGGAGAATCGATGCGAAAACAGGGCGCCAACTTGACCGATGCCGATCAGGCGGAGTAAAAGAAAGACGCTATAAACGCGGGCAGAAAAAAAGTGATCGGCATGATGTTATTGGCTGATCG
>NZ_BAAGVN010000145.1:0-561 GCF_054780855.1 Pseudaeromonas pectinilytica | reverse complement strand
GCCTTGACCACGCTGACGCTAGCGTTCTTGCTGGCGGTCGCGCCCTTATCGTCGGTGACCGTCAGGGTGACGCTGTAGGTTCCCGCAGCCGCATAGGCATGGCTGACCGTCTTGCCGGTGCCGGTTGCGCCATCGCCAAAGTTCCAGCTGTAGCTGGCAATGCTGCCATCACTGTCGCTCGACGCGCTGGCATCAAAATTAGCAACGAGATCAGCCTCGGAATGGGTAAATGCAGCGCTCGGTGCCACATTCGCCTTGACCACGCTGATGCTGGCGCTCTTGCTGGCTGTCGCCCCTTGGTCATCAGTCACCGTCAGAACGACGGAGTAATCGCCGGCCGCCGCATAGCTATGGCTGGCGCTCTTACCGCTGCCGGTCGCACCATCGCCAAAATCCCATTGGTAGCTGGTGATACCGCCATCGCTGTCGCTGGAGGCGCTGGCATCAAAACTGGCAACCAACTCCGTCTCGCTGTGGGTAAAGGCAGCGGTTGGAGCCACATTGGGTGCCACCACGCTAACGCTGACGCTCTGGCTGGCGGTCGCCCCTTTGTCATCAGTC
>NZ_BAAGVN010000144.1:0-559 GCF_054780855.1 Pseudaeromonas pectinilytica | reverse complement strand
ATAACCCCGAGGGTAGCATTGGCGAGGGAAAGAACACGCTTGGCATGCATGTCCTGTCCAAATATATCGTCGATGTGGTTGAGGATTAGTTCGTGCTTAAACATGGGGATAGTCTGTTGGGTATTAGCTGGTCAAGGATGGCGATCATACCTCAGAAGCCGCGCCACGCCTCGCTCATATGAGGGGATGGCTGAGCACTCACAGATGTATTTTCACCATGAGCGATAGCGTTTCTATTTTTTAACAAAACGGAATCAATGATGTGAATGTAAGATTCAAAAAAATCACCATTGATTCCAATTTTGTATGCAATCTCCATAAACACTTCTGAATTTAAGTTGCTCTTCGTGTTCACATGAACATCCGGATTAACCTTGAATGATTCCGTCAACATATCTGACGACATGAATTTGAAAGCGTTGATTGCCTTTGCTAAAGCGAAATCATCACCATCAGTTTCTTTTAATACCTTCACCACCCAGGGCGAGATCGTGAACGTTTTATAACCAATATCAAGTCTTGATTGACGTAAATCTCCACCTGTGATCATATGCTTCCT
>NZ_BAAGVN010000143.1:0-545 GCF_054780855.1 Pseudaeromonas pectinilytica | reverse complement strand
GAAAACAGAACACTTGGAGAAGGTGCTGATTGCCGGATTATCCGTATCGCTCAAAAACTAGACACTCATGCGTTCGCCCTGGGGCCCTAGGCCTGTTCCCGTACTCAGCAGATGAGCTCTGTCCCCATGACTCTCAGTGTTGATCATGGCTACCGCACGGGTTTAACGGCCACCCCAAGCCCAACTACGCCATGTTTCATCTGACCCTGGTAGCAGAGTATTCAAAATTTTCTTGGCGATTTTTGCGACAAATCAAACAGGTTCAAATCAAAGTGACTAGTGGTGATTAAAAGTCGGCCTCGTAGGCGAAGCCAAGCGATCTCAGGCTATGGGGTCGGTGTTGGGCTTCGCCCAACTCAGCCCAACCTACTACTAATCCCAAACCGCTTGTCGTGCTCCCGCTTTGAGGTACCCACAATACTCCAAGCCGTCTGTCGGGCCGCGGGGTGGGGTGACTGGAGGCGGTGCGCGGTCAGGATGACCGCAAAAGGGAGCGTCACGCCATGGATGGCGTGTGGCTCCCGGCCGGTGGAAGGCAGCCCGGA
>NZ_BAAGVN010000142.1:0-545 GCF_054780855.1 Pseudaeromonas pectinilytica | reverse complement strand
TGTTATTGAGTGATCGGCATGGATGTTATTACGTGATCGGCATGAATGTTATTGAGCGATCGCCATGCGTGGGAATATGCACGCTGTTCAAACTGATGGCCGTTCCGCTGAAATCACCCGATTACAGCTGCATCAGCAAGCGGGCCAATACCGTGGAAATCAACTACCGGGCGCCGAGCAAGGGGCCTGTGACACACCTTGTAATCGACTCCACCGGGCTCAAAGTTTACGGCGAAGGTGAGTGGAAAATGCGTAAGCACGGCAAGGAGAAACGCCGTGTCTGGCGTAAGTTACATCTAGCGGTTGATGCCACAACGCATGCCATAGTGGCAGCAGAAACGAGCTTGGAAAACATTGCTGATAACGAAGTGTTGCCCACACTGCTCAACCCGTTGCGTCGCAAGATAGAACAAGTCAGTGGTGATGGAGCCTATGACACTCGGGAATGCCATGCACTGGGCATTGTTGCTCAAATCAGGGAACTATCCCGCAGTTTGGTGATCTGATCTCTTAGGTTCACCACCGGGAGCGCCAGATGGGCAAGT
>NZ_BAAGVN010000141.1:0-535 GCF_054780855.1 Pseudaeromonas pectinilytica | reverse complement strand
TTGAACAGGGCTCACCGGATGGTTTGAGCTGGCACCTGCTGACCTCAGAGCCGGTGACCAATGCCGAGCAGGCCCAGCAGATAGTAATGCACTACGAGAAACGGTGGTTGATAGAGGACTTTCACAAAGCGTGGAAAAGCAGTGGTACTCGGGTGGAAGCATTGCGGCTCCAAACTCGGGCCAATCTGGAAAAGGCCGTGGTCATACTGTCCTTTGTGGCGGTGCGGATACAACAATTGCGTTTTACAGGTTTGCAGGATGAACGGGGGAGCCAGGTCTCTTGTGAGAGTCTATTCACCCCCCTTGAGTGGAAAATACTGTGGCGTAAAGTTGAGAAGAAGAAACTCCCGGTGAAAGCGCCCAGTATGCGATGGTTTTACCTATCGCTGGGGAAGCTAGGCGGATGGAAAGACACGAAACGAACAGGGAGAGTGGGATGGGAAGCGCTGTGGGAAGGATGGTTTGTATTGCAATCCATCCTTGAAGGCTATGTGTTGGCACTGTCTCTTGAGCACGACTTGTGATCAAGAGACAG
>NZ_BAAGVN010000140.1:0-525 GCF_054780855.1 Pseudaeromonas pectinilytica | reverse complement strand
GCGGATGGCGTGACCACCTCTGCGGTGAGCTATGTCTATGACAGCAGTAATCGTCTATATCAGGTGAACAATGCCCTGGGTGGGGCGCTCGGTAACTACACCACCACCTACCTGTATGACGGTGCCAGTACCCGTATCCGCCAAATCAGCCAGAGTGATGGCAGCCAGGTCAATTTCACCTATCAGTTGGTCGGCAGTAATTATCTGGTTCGTACCGCCACCAATGGCACCGACCAGACGCTGACCTACACCTATGGAGCAGGCAGTACCACCATTACCGATGGACAGGGCCGTAACTGGGTGTACCAGTTTGATAGTGCCGAGCGCCTGACCCGGGTGACCTCACCGGCCAGCAACAGTGTCGATGGCGCGGTGGCATCGGTGGTGACCGCCTTTACTTACAATGCCAGTGGCCTCCTCACTCAAGTCAAGGATGTGACAGCCAATGTCGTGACTGCCACCTATACCTACGATGCCTTGGGCAATCGCACCAGTCAGGTGGCAGCCGATGGCAGTCGAACTGAT
>NZ_BAAGVN010000139.1:0-525 GCF_054780855.1 Pseudaeromonas pectinilytica | reverse complement strand
GCGGATGGCGTGACCACCTCTGCGGTGAGCTATGTCTATGACAGCAGTAATCGTCTATATCAGGTGAACAATGCCCTGGGTGGAGCGCTCGGTAACTACACCACCACCTACCTGTATGACGGCGCCAGTACCCGTATTCGCCAAATCAGCCAGAGTGATGGCAGTCAGGTCAATGTCACCTATCAGTTGGTCGGCAGTAATTATCTGGTTCGTACCGCCACCAATGGCACCGACCAGACGCTGACCTACACCTATGGGGCTGGCAGCACGACCATTACCGATGGTCAGGGCCGTAACTGGGTGTACCAGTTTGATAGTGCCGAGCGCCTGACTCAGGTGACCTCACCGGCCAGCAACAGTGTCGATGGTGCGGTGGCATCGGTGGTGACCGCCTTTACTTACAATGCCAGCGGCCTCCTCACTCAAGTCAAGGATGTGGCCACCAATGTCGTGACTGCCACCTATACCTACGATGCCTTGGGCAATCGCACCAGTCAGGTGGCAGCCGATGGCAGTCGAACTGAT
>NZ_BAAGVN010000138.1:0-518 GCF_054780855.1 Pseudaeromonas pectinilytica | reverse complement strand
GCTTATTGGGGTGGAGCCAGAACTGGAAAGGTAGGTCGCGGGGCGGCAGGCAAACGCCCATTTGTTGCAGCCGTATCCCTCAATGAGGAAGGACACCCGAACCTCATGCGATTCAGTGCAGTTGAAGGCTTCAAGAAAAAGGAACTAACTCAATGGGCTAAGAAGCATCTGTGGCCATCATCCCTGGTTGTCTCGGATGGTTTGGCCTGTTTCCGAGGCATTGAAGAGGCCAATAGCTTTCATCTAGGGATCGTGACAGGCGGTGGGCCTGACAGCGTCAAACTGCCCTACTTCAAGTGGGTCAATACCATGATAAGTAACGTGAAAAACTCCATTCATGGAACCTATCACGCGATAAATCAGAAGCATCTACCACGGTATTTGGCTGAGTTCAGCTTTAAGTTCAATCACCGATTCAATCTGGAGTGGATGGTAACGGATTTAGCCAGAGCAGGAATTCGAACAGCACCTATGCCACAGCGATTGCTAAAGCTGGCTGAATCTCGATGGTAATCAAG
>NZ_BAAGVN010000137.1:0-516 GCF_054780855.1 Pseudaeromonas pectinilytica | reverse complement strand
GGTTCATCCCCACGGGCGTGGGGAACTCTCTGCTACCGCTGAGGCGTATCAGGGGACGCACGGTTCATCCCCACGGGCGTGGGGAACTCCTGTGAGCTGGTTGCCAGGTACGACTCGGTTCCGGTTCATCCCCACGGGCGTGGGGAACTCGACAGCAAGGCAACGACTGAGGCCATGACACCCGGTTCATCCCCACGGGCGTGGGGAACTCATAATGTCTGCCGACAAAACTCACAAGAAACCCGGTTCATCCCCACGGGCGTGGGGAACTCGGAATTAACGACTTCCAAACTCTAGCGATCTCCGGTTCATCCCCACGGGCGTGGGGAACTCGTCAAATGATGACAGCGATTCATCTTTGAACACGGTTCATCCCCACGGGCGTGGGGAACTCGCATTGCAGACGCAGCGCGTCGAGCATTTCAACGGTTCATCCCCACGGGCGTGGGGAACTCGGGACAGTCAATACGGCAGATGCAACCTGTTGCGGTTCATCCCCACGGGCGTGGGGAACTC
>NZ_BAAGVN010000136.1:0-513 GCF_054780855.1 Pseudaeromonas pectinilytica | reverse complement strand
GCGAGCTGAAGCGTACCACCGTCAGCAGTTGGCTACCTCTCGCCGTTCAACCATAAGTGTCGCACTTATTATCTGAATTCCCGGTCTACATTGCATTATTGGTGATAATCGAAATATTTTCCTGAAAAACGTACACGAGCTCTTAGTCGATAATGGAATATTCTTTATAAGCAGCTTATGCAGCAAAACCGAACAAAATCAGATATTAATGCATGACGACATTCCATATCGATTTATTCCAACACCTGGAAGCATCACAAACGAGTTAGCAAATGCGGACTTCATGATTATTGAAACTGTCGTACACCAGCGCAGTGAATATGATCATATCAATCTGTTTTTGAGAAAAAATGGCTAACAAATAATTCAAACTCGTTCGCTTCGCTCACTGGACGGCATTGCGTGCCACCGCATTAAACGAAGGACCGTAGTGGCTAATAACATCATGTCGATCGGCCAATAACATCATGCCGATCACTATTTTTCTGCCCGCGTTTATAGCGTCTTTCTTTT
>NZ_BAAGVN010000135.1:0-512 GCF_054780855.1 Pseudaeromonas pectinilytica | reverse complement strand
CTGGGGGCCTGGGATGATTCCGATGCCAATGGCTGGCGTTTTGGCTTCGAGCGGACTGTTCGCCTGAGTGGCAGCATCAATGCAGCAGGCAGCACCCTGACGCGCACACTCGGGGATGGCCAGGGCGAGGTCTATCAATACCAGGGCAATGGGGTGTATCAGCACACCGGGGCCGATGGTGTGACAGCCCAAATCACCTATGCCAGCGGGGTGTATACCTGGAGCAACCGCTCAACAGGTGCGCAGGACAAATTCAATGCTGCCGGGCAACTGACCCAGTCTCTGGATGCGGATGGTAACGCCCGTAACTATGCCTATGATGCCAGTAGTCGCATTACCAGCATTACCTTTGGCAATGGCGAGCGGATGAGCTTCGAGTACCTGACCAGCGGCTATGGTGCCGGCAAGCTCGGCACCTTGAAGCTGACAGCGGATGGCGTGACCACCTCTGCGGTGAGCTATGTCTATGACAGCAGTAATCGTCTATATCAGGTGAACAATGCCCTGGGTGG
>NZ_BAAGVN010000134.1:0-510 GCF_054780855.1 Pseudaeromonas pectinilytica | reverse complement strand
GTCTGTTCGTCCAGGTGCCACTGACCGCCCTCCACATCGAAGGGTCTGCCATCACGGGCTGTAAATGCGCCAGCGGGTAGCAGTTGATGCCAGCCGTCGTCAGCGGATGTGAGTGCCGCTTCCAACACGGCCACGCGAGGCGGCAAGCGCGGGTCAATCGGCAAGGCTTGCAGGAGAGCCAGCCCCTGCGGCTGTGAGATGGAGCGAATAGATTTCATACCGCCATTGTCGAATGGCGGGGGAAATTGGCGGGTTTATTGTGTATTACAGGAGATCAGGGGGACGCGAGTAGCGTTTAATGGCGTTTAAATCATTCTGAACGGGCTCAACGATAGCACACGGGTACATCCGCCGCACCAGACCCCAAACAATCGAGCAGAGCGCCGTTTATGGATTTGTACCTTAACCAATCCACGGCACCCCATTAAAACCACATTTAAATCGCTCCAGAAACGTTTAAACGGTTTCGACCAACACCAGCGCACCAACTAACAGACAAAATCGAGCCTG
>NZ_BAAGVN010000133.1:0-506 GCF_054780855.1 Pseudaeromonas pectinilytica | reverse complement strand
AGAGTAGGCAGAGAAAATCCAAGCAAAACAACACGTTAGACGGTGTTATTAATTCGCTTGCCGCTTAAGGTTCTGTACATGAGAGAACACTGGTCCATAGAATCGATGCACTGGATGCTAGATGTCAGCATGCAGGAAGATGCCTGTCCGATATATAAAGATAATGCTGCGGAAAACTTGGCTTGCTTGCGACACCTAGCCCTGAACATGCTCAGAGCCGAACCAACCAAGCTCAGTATTGCAGGCAAGCAGAAACGATGCTGGATGAAAACAGAGCACCTGGAGAAGGTGCTGATTGCTGGATTATCCACACCGTTCAAAAAATAGGCACTCATGCGCTCGCCCTGGTAAGGCAAGCTTGCGGAAGAAGCAGCAATTTGCGGGCATGAGCAGCCCATATCTGGAAAAGGTACTGGATGCTGGGTTAGGGAAGGTGCGAATAAGCAGGTCATTTCTTCCCAAGCTGACTCGCTGATTAAAATTTCGCGGATCTGGGCCGATTTTTT
>NZ_BAAGVN010000132.1:0-504 GCF_054780855.1 Pseudaeromonas pectinilytica | reverse complement strand
GCAAACTATTGGTCCCGTCAGTTCAAGCAATACGGGCATGAAGTTAAACAAATCAGTCCGCAATATGTCGCCCCCTTCAGAATGGGCAACAAAAATGACAGGAATGACGCAGTTGCTATTGTGGAGGCTGCCAGCCGTCCAGGGATGCGCTATGTACCCGAGAAAACAGTGGAACAGCAAGATATTCAGTGTCTGCATCGGGTGCGTCAACGACTGATGAAAAACAGAACAGCGCTGATTAATCAGGTCAGGGGGCTGGGTTTGGAATATGGCATCGCCATACCGGAAGGGTCCCATAAAATCATGGCCAGCTTGCCCGATGCTCTGGAAGATGCAGAGAATGAACTCACCACACTCAGCCGTGAGTTATTCCAGGAGATGCTGCAGGAACTGAGAGAGAGTCAGCAACGAATTAAAGCACTGGATGTTCGGCTGAAGCAGATGAGTGCGCAGAATGAAGATACGGTACGCTTGGAAAGTATTCCGGGTATAGGGCCACTGGGA
>NZ_BAAGVN010000131.1:0-500 GCF_054780855.1 Pseudaeromonas pectinilytica | reverse complement strand
TATATGGACACCGACCCTGTGCAAGCAAGTGCTGCTCTATTTTTAACAAAGTAGTCACAAACATATATTCGGCTTCATGAGCCCCGATGAACATCCGCACTCTCTGGCCTCATTAGTTCCATGGCTTGCCACAGCCAAGCTATTTGCCAGGTTCACAGAGAGTCGGTTCTACCTGTCAGAACATCACTCTTGGACTGCCAACAAAAATCATACTGTTACTTAAACACATACTCTGTTTTCTGGCTTACCAGCGCCCAGGCTATCCGGGCGTTCTTGTTAGCCAACGCGACGATGGCCTTATTTATACCACTTCGGACAATTATGCCTTTTAACCATCGCTGAAGCCCACCGCATTGCTCATCCGGAAGGTTTGCAACACGGTAAACCACTGAGCGGGCGCCATGGATAAGCAAACCTCGCAGATAACCGTCTCCGCGCTTTGTTATTCCCAGCAATCTGACTTTTCCGCCACTACTGTGCTCTTTGGGTACTAGCCCCAG
>NZ_BAAGVN010000130.1:0-19234 GCF_054780855.1 Pseudaeromonas pectinilytica | reverse complement strand
TTTTGGCGATTAAATCAGATCACAAACGAAGCCTTTTTTCTATCTATTTCAATTGGTTGTAGCTAAAGATCCTGTACATGAGTATTGCCATGCTCATCACCTGTTTCTTTGCTGGGGAATATTTATCGCATGATATTTATGCCTGTTATCTATAGATAACAAAGCATGGTCTAATTGCCATTTCTGCTTGGTTCGTTCAATGCACAGTGAGGTCAGCCTATGGGTGATATAGGCTGACCTTTTAGCGTTTATTGCTTTGTGGTCAATAATTTCATTAATTCATCATCATGGTGATATTTCATATGAGGCTGATTGTCGAATACCATCACGGCACCATTATCTCGGTTATAGGCTTGCCACTGCGGCATATTATGGCCATTTGGATTGCCAGTTTTGGCAAAATTGACCCAGGCACCACTCATGGTATCAGCCAATGCTTTGGCTTCATCGCCGTTACCGTGCGCTGTTTCAGTCAGCGCTAGGCTGTTAAAGACAAACGGTATTTCGGCGGTGTGATAAGACATGGCAAAACCACCCAGCAGCGGTGTATCCCAGCTAAATAGATATTGATAGACGGCTGCTGCGTGTTGATCGGCTTTTAATTGTGCGGTTTTTATGGCCGGGAGGCGCAAGAAGCTATCGACAAAGAGTGCATCGGCTGGTTGCCGCTCTGGATAAGCACGGGCAAAGGCCTGTTGAATAGCGGTGGCGTTTTTCCCATAGCGACTCTGCAACTGTTCTTGCGTCTGCGTGACAGACCAGTGGTGGTGATTATTCGTTTGGGCCTTGGCGATATCGCCGAAATAGGCATAGATAGTATTCCACTCCGTGAGATTTGAGCCGATTAGCAGCGGTATATCTTTGGCCATCGCCGGGTAATTTTCGCCAACCGGTTCGCTTGGAATATAATCTCCATCTACACTCGGAGCCCAGAATAGTGCAATACCATTGCCCATCACCGAAGGGATCTGTTGTTCTTTCGCGGTTTGGTCGAGTGCTTTTTGGCTGGCCTGGGCAATTTCGTCATAGGGTAATGTTTTTAGCTTGCTGATATTGCGGCGGTTGAGCTTGAGATTATTCAGCGTTAATTCAGCCACTCGTTGTGTGGTTTTCGGTGCCAGTAGCGTCATGCCCATGCCTTCAACGGCACCACTTTGCACAATTGCCTTATGAAATAATCCTTTTGCGGAGGGGGTGGCCATCAGGGTGAGAACTTTCGCACCACCGCCGCTCTCGCCAAAAATAGTCACGTTATTCGGGTCGCCACCAAATTGTGCGATATTCGTCTTTATCCATTGCAGCGCGGCGACCAAGTCCATCACCCCGAGATTGGCCGAGTGTTGGTATTGCTGACCGTAAGCGGAGAGATCCAGATGTCCCATCACATTCAGCCGGTGATTGACGGATACCACCACCACATCGCCGCTGCGGCTCAGGTTTTCGCCGTCATAGGCGTAACTTTCGATGGCTGAACCGGCCTGAAAGCCGCCACCATGCAGCCACACCATAACAGGGCGTGGTTTGTGGTCTGAAAGGGCCGGAGTCCAGATATTCAGATTCTGGCAGTCATCGCTCTGTTGCAAATGCGGGCCGGAAAATAGGAAGTTCGCTAAGGGATTGCTGGCGCTTTGCGGGCAGATATTGCCATACAGCAGGGCCATTTTGGTATCGGCCCATTTCCGGGTGGGCTGGGGCGGCATAAAACGCTCGGCGGTGGCGTAGGGAATACCCCGATAGGTCAAAATAGCGTTGTGCACAAAGCCCTGGATCTTGCCTGATGGTGTGGTGGCAATCGCTATATCCGGTCCGGCTTGGATGGCACCCGGTGCTGCGGATGCCAGTGTACTGCCACCGCATGCCATCAGCAGGGTCAGTAGAATCGTTGGTCTCAAGGTCATGGTATTGCTCTCGGATTGATATCTTTCACGTTCCGTGCCCCGCTCGCGTCACGAGGCTGAGGCACGGATAGTTCTGGTTCCCACGACAAGGGGCTGCGTGTCGAGTGGTCGGTTCAGACGGTTGAGTTGACGACCATTACAGCCCAGTCATTTTCAACACCGCCTCAGGCAGCCGTTCGCCCTGCACCTCGATCTTTGCCAGTTGGCTACTGATCTGCGCCAGTTCGTCGGTGGTGAGTTCCATGTTCAGGGCACCCAGGTTCTCATCTAGCCGATGTAATTTGGTGGTGCCGGGAATGGGCGCGATCCAGGGTTTTTGTGCCAGCAGCCAGGCCAGTGCAATCTGGGCCGGAGTGGCGCCCTTCGCGGTAGCTATCACCTTGACCATGTTCACCAGGGCAAGGTTGGCCTTGCGCGCCTCCTCAGCAAAGCGCGGCACAAAGTTACGAAAATCACCGGCTTCAAACTGGGTGTTGGCATCAATCTGCCCGGTCAAAAAGCCCGCTCCCAGCGGACTGAAGGGCACAAAGCCGATCCCCAGCTCCTCAAGCGTCGGTAGCAGCTCGTTCTCTGGTCCGCGCCAGAACATGGAGTACTCGCTTTGTACTGCGGTGAGCGGTTGTACGGCATGGGCGCGACGAATGGTCTGCACGCTGGCTTCGGAAAGGCCAAAGTGCAGGACTTTACCCGCGGTGATCAGCTCTTTGACGGCACCGGCGACCTCTTCGATGGGGACGGCCGGATCGACACGGTGTTGGTACAGCAAATCGATATGGTCGGTACGCAGGCGCTTGAGGCTGGCCTCGACGGAGGCCTTGATATGCTCGGGGCGGCTGTTAGTCCCGGTTCCGCGGGCGCCGGTGATCGGATCGATATCAAAGCCGAATTTGGTGGCGATGATGACCTGGTCCCGGATCGGCGCCAGGGCCTCACCGAGCAGGGATTCGTTGGTCAAGGGGCCATAGGCTTCGGCGGTGTCAAACAGCGTGACTCCCCGCTCGTGGGCGGCCCGCAGTAGCTGGATCATCTGCTGTTTGTCGGCAGCGCTACCGTAGACGGCGCCGGTCATGGTCATACAGCCAAGGCCCAATGCCGAGACCTGTAACCCATTACCTAATGTGCGGTATTTCATCTGTATTCTCCTTGTGCAGTTGATGCGATCCGCGGCGTGGCGGATCACGATAAAACTCTATTAGTCGGGGCGTGAGTGGATATGCTGGCTCCAGAACTGGATGGCCTGTTGCATCCAACCTTCGGCTGATGTACCCACACCGAGGCCAAAGCCATGGCCTAGCGCCGGATAACTATGAAACTCGACATCGGTCCCGGCCGTGCGCAGTTGCTCGACACGTCTGGCCATGGTGGCGGGGGAGGCGATACCATCTTGTTCCCCGATGACGGCAAAGGTCGGCGGCTCCTGCGCTTGATGATCGGTATGGCCGGTATAGGCCATTACCACGGTGGCGGGCTTAGGTAGGGTGTCTCCCCCAAATGCGGCGATACCGTGCGAGCCGATGCTCGCGACCATGCGGGCACCGGCTGAGCTGCCCCACAACGCGTAGTGTTCAGGGCTGACTCCCAATTGCCTCGCATTCTGGATGATGTAGGTGAGGGCGGCCGCCAGATCCTCGGTGGCTGCAGTACCGCCCAGGCCAACCCGGTATTTCAAAACAAAGGCGTTGTAGCCAGCCTGGTTGAGCGCCATGGCATAGGGAAACCCCTCATGCAGCGAGCCGACATAGACAAAACCACCGCCCGGCGCTATGAGCGCAAACGGCGCGCCAGGCTTGCCGCGGAAATAGAACAGTCCGGTATTACGCTTCGCTGGTTGGGCCTGTTTTTGCGCCTCGGAGTAGAAGTCATAGAACACAGGCTTGCCATGGTTCACCTCATCGATCAGTCGGTTCAGGGCTGCGATGGCTTCTGCCGGGTGAACGTGACTGTGGTACGGCAGCAAGCGCTCCATCTGGTGGAGCGGCATGCTGTCGTCATAGGCGCGGTCATCCCATGGCAGTAACATGCGGGCAAACCCGGCGAATGCCGGATGGTGCAACACGCTGCGCAAGGGGCTTGAGAGCTGCAGATGTTCGCCCTGCTGATTCTGCATCAGGCGGCTCTCGGGTCGGCGCACACCGGGATGCTCATCCTCTTTGGCCTCACTCCCGGTGGATGTCAGAAGGACTGGCAGGGTCATACAGACGGTTTTGAATAGGCCCATGGCTCTTACTCCGTGACGGCAGTGTCTGATGGAGTGGGTAGCGGATGAATCGCCTCGTTGCTGGTGCGCCGGACTATGAGTGCCAGGGTCAATAACAGCGCCAGAGCCAGCATGGCCGATGCGGCCAACATGGCGTTGTCCACTTGCTGAGTCAGCCGTGCCGCACCGGTTAGTGTGCCGATCCCGAATGCCGAGGCGGCCACCTGAACGCCTAAGCCCAGTGAGCTACCGAGTTGATGGGCGACATTGACTAACCCTGAAGCCGCGCCAGCATCCTGAGGGGCCACATCGGCGACCCCCGAGATGGTCAGCGGTCCCATGGCGCCCCCTTGACCGATCCCGATCAGGATCATCGGCAACAGTAGTCCACTCAGATACTGGCTATCGCTGGCGATTTGGCTGAGCCAGAGCATGCCGCACAGACCCACGAGAATGCTGCCTATCAGCACGCGGGCGGCCCCAACTCGCCGGATCAGTTGGGTGACCGCGAGGGCCACCAGGAAGTTGGCCAACATGGCGGGTAGAAATGCCAACCCGGTCAAGGCCGGACTGAAACCGCGGACCGCTTGCATATATTGGGTGGCAAAGAAGAAGAAGCCGACATTGGCGCCTAGAAACAGTACACGCACCAGGTAGGCACCGCTGCGCTCTCGATGGGCGAACAGGCGCAACGGCATGATGGGCTGCTTGGCCCGCCATTCGATGCCGACAAACAGAGTCAGTAGCGCCAGTCCGAGCGTCAGGGCCTGCAGGGTCAGGGTATTGCTCCAACCGGCGACGGCTGAGTGCACCACAGCAAAGACCAGAGCACTCATGCCCAGGGTCGAGCTGAACGCACCGGCCAGATCAAAGGTTCCACGCTGGGTTGGGGTTTCGGGGAGGTAGTGTTTGGCTGCCCAGATCAAGGCCGCTCCGACGGGCAGATTGATAAAAAATCCGACCCGCCAGGAGAGCCAATCCGCCAGTATGCCACCGAGGACCAGGCCGATGCTGGCGGAGATCCCTGCGGCAGAGGCATACAGGGCGATGGCGCGATGGCGTTCGCGTCCGGCGGCAAAATGAGTTTGTAACAAGGCCAGGGTGGCGGGCGCCAGGATCGCCGAACCCAACCCTTGCACGGCACGGGCGATGACCAGTCCGGCGGGGGATTGAGCGAGGCCGATGGCCAGTGAAGAGACGGCAAAAATGGCGAGTCCGGTCATAAACAGGCGACGGCGGCCCAGAAGGTCGCCAGCCCGGGCGCCAAGCAGCAAAAAGCCACCAAAGGTGAGGGTATAGGCATTGGAGATCCACGAGAGCCCGGCATCGGAGAAACCCAGATCCTGTTTAATCTTGGGCAGACCGGTGATCACGATCGAGATGTCGAGCACTATCATCACATAGCTGATGAGTATGATCGCCAAGACTGCGGTTTTGTTAATGTAGCTATCTGATTTCATTTGCTTTACTCACGCTGATAACGGGCAGGCCATGGGAGGCAGGGGCCGTGTCTGAGCCACGGCTGCACCCGTCATGCTGGCTGAAGCACAATGTACTGTGCGCTACGCTTAGTGATAAGCTGACTAAATCAGGATGAGGTAATTAGAATGGCTAATAAATCAATGCCCCACGAGAACTTCAACGATCTGGCTTCTTTTGCGGTGGTGGCCAAAGAGCGCAGCTTTACCAAGGCGGCCGCTAAACTGGGTGTGTCCCAATCGGCGCTGAGTCAAAGCATACGGGCGTTGGAGGAGCGGCTGGGTCTGTTATTACTGACGCGAACCACTCGCAGTGTCTCTCCCACCGAAGCGGGTGCGCGATTGTTGGACTCGATTATTCCCCGGTTTGCCGAAATCGAGTCCGAGCTGGCCGCGCTCAGTGAGCTGCGCGACAAACCCGCCGGCAATATCCGCATCACGGCGGGTGAGCATGTGGCCTTATCGGTACTGCAACCGGCATTGGCCCGCTTCCTCCCTGAGTATCCGGACATTCGTGTTGAGGTGACGGTCGATAACGGCCTCACCGATATCTCCGCCCAGGCCTATGATGCGGGTGTCCGGCTGGGCGAACAGGTGGCCAAGGACATGATTGCCGTGCGTATTAGCCCGGATATCCGGATGGCGGTCGTTGGCTCACCTGGCTATTTTGCATCCCATCCCTTGCCGCTAACCCCGGCGGATCTCCCGGCCCATAACTGCATCGGGATGCGTTTGCCGACCTATGGCGGGGTCTTTCCCTGGGAGTTCAGCAACGAGGGGCATGAGTTAAACGTCCGGATCGAAGGTCAGCTCATTTACAACAACATCAGTTTGCGCTTGAGCTCTGCCTTGGCGGGTTTGGGACTAGCCTATTTGCCGGAAGATCAAGTTACCGCTTGTGTGCAGTCGGGGCAGTTGATCCGGGTGTTGGAGGATTGGTGCCCTGCATTTTCTGGCTATCACCTCTACTACCCCAGCCGCAAACATCATTCGCACGCTTTTTCATTGTTTGTGGAGGCGTTGCGTTATTCCGGTGCTAACAAGTTGCGCCCATAAACGTGTGCCGACACTTTCTCCATCCAGGTGACTGTGTTGCCGTCCAAGGCTTCGGCGACGGCAAAATGGCTCATGCTGCTACTCGCAGTGGCGCCATGCCAGTGTTTAACCCCTGGCGGGATCAGTACCACGTCGCCCTGGCGCATGGTCTGCACCGGGCCACCCCAGACTTGTACCCAGCCTTCGCCTGCGGTGACCAACAGGGTTTGCCCCAACGGATGGCTATGCCAGGCGGTTCTGGCTCCGGGCTCAAAGCTGACCAGACCGCCACCGAGGCGTGCCGGTGTCGTCTGGCTGAAGCGTGATTCGACCTGGGCGGAACCCGTGAAGTGGCTGGGATCGGCGGCGGTCGGCTGGCTGCCGGCCGGTAATATGGTAATGGCGGCAGTTTGCGCTTGCAGGGCGGGGGCGCAGCTCAGGAGTAGCCCGCAGAGCAGGCGGGGGAGTGTTGTATGTCGCATCGGTGGTCCTCGTCGTCATGTTCGGGGGATCCCGGGCGTGACGCCCGGGAGGTGGTGGTGAGCTTACGGCGTGCGGAACACCTCTTTGGCCACGCCGATGGCGGTAACCGCATTGGGCCAGCCGGAATAAAATGCCATCTGGGTGATCACCTCGATGAGTTCGGTCTCGGTGACGCCATTTTTCCGCGCCAGTAGCAGGTGGGATCTGAGCTGATCGGGGCGATTCATGGCCACCAGGGCGCTGACCGTGATGAGACTGCGATCCCGCTTCGAGAGTTGCGTGCGCTCCCAGATATCGGCATACAGGACGTTATCGGTCAGCTCCGCCATCTTGGGGGCTATATCGCCCATCAATTGCTGGGCTCGAGTCTCTGGCGGCTTCGCTGGGCTAGTTACGGTGGCAGCCTGGGTGTCGGCCTGGGCTGGAAGGCAGCCCAGGGCCAGCAGCATCAGCATACCGGTCGCACGTTTGTGTGGGTTCCAAATAGTCATAAGCAAGGCTCCAGAGTGGGTGGCTGGTCAAACAAGCACATCACAGATGCTTGCCATAAAACTGGGTTAATTGCTGAATGGCCTGATCCACGTACTGGGGTACCCAATAGGTTTCAATGTGGGTGGCGCCATCAATCAGAAACAGCTCCTTCTCCTGGGTGCCGGTCGCCTTGGCGAAGGCATCCTGAGTCATATACAGGCTGTCGGCCTTGCTGCCGGCAATCATCAGCAGTGGCTGATTGAGCAAGTCGAGGTGATCGGTCACGTCGAAGCTCATCAGATCCAGCAGGCTGCTCATGGTGTATTTGAAGGTCGAGTTGGGGTGGGCATGGCTCTTCCAGTAGTACTCATAACCTTGCCGGTACAGATCGAACGGCAATTTGGCGATCTGTTCATCACTCAGATTGGCATCGCCGGCATACAGGATGGCACCGCCTGCCGCTTCCTGAGCGCGAGCCGCGGTAGCCTGTTGCAGGCGAGTCTGAATGGTGCCGAGTAGTGAATCGGCATAGCCATTACGCCGCACCCGCCCGGAATTGAACATGCTGACCGTGGCGACCGACTTGAAGCGCTTGTCGGTTTCGGCCGCGACTAGCGAGTAGCCACCGCCACCGCAGATGCCGAGTAGGCCGAGGCGTGCCGTATCGACACCGGCATACTGGCTGATAAAGTCGGCCATGCCATGAATGTCCTCAATGCGATGGGCGGGTTTGTCGACATTGCGTGGTAAGCCGCCACTGGCACCCTGATAGGCGGCATCGGCGGTGATGGTGATGTAGCCTAGCTCGGCGAGCCGCTGGGCATACAAACCGGCAACCTGCTCTTTGACTCCACCATTGGGATGGGCGACGACCAAGGTCGGGTATTTCTTGGCTGGGTCATAATGGGCCGGTGTATAGACGTTGGCAGCAATCGTCAGGCCATGGAGTTGATATCTCACCGGATGAATATTTACCTCTCCGGGGACATTTTTGCTAACTGCGCCGTCATAGGCCAGTGTGAATGGGTTTTGTCGATAATCCGCGGCCATGACGCCTCCAGAAATACCCGTTATCAGACTTGCCAGTAACAGGGTGTGCGTGAGTTTCATACAAACAGTCCTTGATGAATGGGTTGCGATGTGGCTTGAAAATGAGGCCTGAGTCGGCCCCGTTCTCATTGGTCTAAGCCATTTTTCGTGAGAAATTCGGACACCAGATTGGCAATCTGGACGTTATTCAAATCGGAGAAGGGGAAGTGGGTGTTGCCGGTAATACCGATCTCCGGCAAATGCACCACAGTCACCTTGCCGCCATGGCGATTCACGGTATCTCGCCAGGCCTTGGCCATGGCCAGTCTGACCCGCCAGCTATCTTGTGCCGGCATTGCGGTCGGCTTGGCCGGGATATTGTCGCCGTAGTAGATGACGATCGGGATCCGGGTCAGCGCCTTGAAGTCTGCCAATGGAATGGCAACTCCTTGCAGCGTGTCAAAGGAACTGGGCATGGGCGCGGGGACTTCACCTTCGGGAAAGACGAAGCCACTACCCGGTTCAAAAGAGACAATTGCTTTGACGTGGGGATTTTTAATAGCCGTTAACCAACCCGGTCCGCCACTTTGCGAGTGGGTAAACAAGACTCCGTCGCCGATTTTGGTAAACAGCGCTGAGACGGCATCGGAGATCACGGCTGGATCAAAGGGACCCGTGTTCGGTGTCATGGCGCGGAAGTACTGATCCAGCGTGGCCTTATCTTTGGCAAATTGAACGCCCGGAAAATAGTTCGGCCAGATCCCCACTCGGAATTGGTTAAACCACATCTGTTCATCCGCATTTGGCTTGAGGGTCGCTTCGATCATGCTGCGGCCAGCATTGCCACGGCGCGGCTGATCGATGAGGTAGGTGGCGTAGTGACGGCGCAAGAAAATGTTCTGAAATCCCTCTCGGCCATCAGCCGTCGTTTCCCAGGTTTTCGAGAACTGACCGGCGCCATGCCACATCACGATGGGCAACTTTTTCGCCTCCACCGGGATCTGGTAAAACGCGTACGCATGGTCGCCATGGAAGGTTTGGCCTGACGAGTCCATGGGCTTGCGTGGGTCGAAGGTGCCAGGTTCGGTTTTTACGGCCCCACCGACAGCAAAGCTGCCTTGTGTCTGGATCATCAGCGGGGGAAGTGGCTCGGCCGTTGCGGCCAGGGTCGTCGACGACCAGCCCAGCACGGAGGCCAGTACCAGTGCCATCAGCGGTGGATTTTTTTTCATGGGTGCAACTCATCGGGTTCAGGAATGAAGTTGCATGCTAGCGCCTCGGCTAGGCGTTGATTAGCGGGAGCATCACGCTAGAACTTATAAGCAACACTTATAAGTGGTGGTGTGTTGTGACCCCACCGAGTGTAAATCCCATGTATTGCGTTGTTTCATTAGGGCTTGGTAAAAAATGTTGGTGTAAATTCAAGATATTGCGAACGTGCAGCCACGGTAGTAAGGCGAGTAGCCAAGCGAAGGCAGGCGGTGTCTTGCCCAAATCAAATATTGCATATGCCATATTCAAGGCGTATATATGGCATATGCCAACAAGGAGTCCCCATGGCTAGACCCAAGATCCCACGCACCATCTGCGGCCGTCCTGCGGATAGTTGTTTCAAGCCGAACGCGCGCCCCATGCACCAACTGGAGCAAGTGCGCTTGAACGCCGATGAGTTTGAGGCCCTGCGCCTGGTTGATTTACTCGGCATGCAACAGCAAGAAGCGGCGGTGGCAATGGGGGTTTCTCGGCAGACACTGGCCAATGTCCTGAAAGCAGCCCGGTTTAAAGTGGTGGACTGTCTGACCCAGGGCAAGGCGCTTATGATGCACCTTGAAGATGAAGGAGTTACAACAGATGATCACTGCCATTCCCATGACTGAAGATCGGGTCGCCAGCCATTTCACCAAGGCCGATTGCCTGGTATTTCTGGATGAGCGAGGCGTCGAGATCAATCGTATTGATAACCCTGCACTGGCAGCTAATTGTGCAGGTAAACAGCAAATGGTCGACCTGTTGGCGGAACAACAGGTTCAGCGCGTCGTGGTTCGCAATATTGGCGAACAGATGTTAGGGAAGTTGTTAGTCCGCCAGTTTGCGGTTTACCAGACCCGTTGCGGGCGCCGTTTGGCCAGCGAATTGGCAGATCCCCTCGCCACTGATCTGCTGCGACTGAGTCAGGCTAGTCAGGGTCGCCAATCCCTGAATCATGAAGCCAAGACTAAATCGGGCGGTTGCGGTTGCCATCATAAGGCAAGCGAGAGTGCAGGCCACAGCTGTCACGGTCATGATTCTGGGGGCCAGAAATCCGCTCATTGTTGCCATGGAAAGAAGCAAGCAGGCACTGGCTGTCAGGCCAGTTAATGGACAATCCGGATGCAGCAGACGCGCTATCAGTCTGCTGCTCAATCGGCCCGCCGCCTAGTAGGAATCGATGAACCCGTATCATCATGCCCGAGAAAGTCACGACCAGTGTCTGGTTTGTGGCAGCCGTGAACACAATCCTGACTCGCTGGAGCTGCAGTTTTCACGCCATGCGGATGGATCCGTCAGCGCGCCCTTTGTGGTGGGCCCGAAACATCAGGGCTATAGCGGTCTGTTGCATGGCGGCATGACCAGTACCTTACTCGATGCTGCCATGACCCATTGCTTATTCATGCAGGGGATCAAGGCGCTGACCGCCGAATTGACGGTGCGCTTTATGGCACCGATCCGCGTGGGGCAGACCCTCACGGTCTGCGCCAGGTTGCTCGGGCAACGCCGGGGTATCTATCAGCTTGAAGCCTGGCTCATGTCCGGGCTGCACATTGCCGGACAACCAATTGTCGCAGAGCAGCGGCTGGCGCGCGCGTCGGCCAAGTTTATCGTGCCAACCCCGGGGAGTCTGGCTCATGACGGCTAACGTCCAGATCACGGTCGTTTGCGACAACCATGCCCCTGCTGGCTTGCAGGCCGAGCATGGCTTGGCATTCTGGATCCAGTCCCCCACCGGTAGCCTGTTGTTGGATACCGGCTCGGGTGAAACGCTGATCCCAAATGCCGCGAGTCTCGGCATCTCACTTAGCGAGTGTCAACGGGTGGTGCTCAGTCATGGCCATTATGATCACAGTGGCGGCCTGGCGCGGCTTTGGCAGCAGGGGATCGACTGCCCGGTGCTGGCTCATCCCGACGCACTGTTGCCTCGGTATAGCCGTCACCCCGACAAGCCGGTGCGCAGTATCGGGATGCCGACCCCGATTGTGACCCAGTTATGGCAGTTGCCAACCCAGTTGCGGCAGTGGTCTACCAGCCCCCGCTGGCTGGATCCATCCTGGGGCAGCAGTGGCGAGATCCCGCGCCAGGATCCGCTGGAAGATGTGGGTGGACCTTTTTTTCTCGATGCCGAGGGTTTGACGCCAGATCGCATCGAGGATGACTTGGCCCTGTGGCTAAATACGCCGCGTGGCTTGGTGATCGTATTGGGATGCTGTCACTCCGGGATTATCAATACCATCACCCATATCCGCAGAGTGACAGGCATCCAGAAGGTGGCGGGGATCATCGGCGGCTTGCATCTGTTGCATGCCAAGGAGCCACGTCTGGCTCACACCCTGGATTTCTTGCAGCAATGCCAGCTCGATTTCCTGCGGCCGGGGCACTGCACCGGCGATGCGGTGGTCGAACGCTTGCAACAGCAGCTACCCGGAGTCGATGTGCAACTGCTCCATGTCGGAGCCCGCTATGACATAGTGCTCCAGCCGGTTACTAGTCCAGAAGGGCTGTCGAACCTGCATCACCTTGTGTCGCGCTGATGGACAATTTTGACTGCCGGGTTGAATCGATGATGAATCAAGAGAATAAGGAGGAAAAAATGTGGATGCGTACTGGGTTACTGATCGGCGCTTTGTTGAGTTGCCTGAGTGTCTCGGCCAGCGAGTGGCTGATTGATGTGCGGACTGCCGAGGAGTTCTCGGCCGAGCATGTGGCTGGCGCTAAAAATATCGAGTACCAGCAAATAGTGCCGGAAGTGGCCAAGCTGGGGATTGGCAAACAAGAGCCGATCCAGCTCTACTGTCGCTCGGGCCGTCGGGCTGAGGTAGCGCGGCAGGCCTTGCTGCAGCAGGGCTATCAGCAGGTTACAAATTTGGGCTCGGTCGCCGCCGCGCAAGCCTCTGTGCTGCATGGGGCGGCGGCTCCCGCTCGATAACCAAGCCCGGGTTTCCTGGCGCGTCGAGCCTGTTCCGGTGTCGCTCCAAGCGACAAGGACATCCCGCTAGACATCATGAAACCCTGGCACTGGCCTATTTTTCAGCACTCAATCCGCAGCGGCTGCCAAAAAGATCCAGAAGTTTGGCGCGACAGCCCGGTTCGCTGCTGCTATGGCTCGCCACTTCCCGGGCCGGTTCAGCTTGCCACCAGGCGTAGGCCGTTTGAGGCTGCGCGATCTTGACCTGCTCACCAAAGCGCGGCGTGCTGATGTTCTGTTGCTGGGCCTCGGCCAGTGCCGTGATGCGCTCCAGCGGTTCACGCCAGGCATGCAAGGCCAGATCGAAGGTGCCATTGTGGATGGGCAACAGCCAGTTGCCGCGCAGATCCCGGTGTGCCTGCAACGTCTCTTCTGGTTGCATATGCACACCGGCCCAGGCCGGATCGTAGGCGCCGTTTTCGATGAGCGTGAGATCAAAGGGGCCGAAACGCTCGCCGATGGCCTTGAAGCCGGCAAAGTAACCACTGTCACCGCTAAAGAAGATCTTCGCCTCGGGCGCATCGATGACCCAGGAAGCCCAGAGCGTACGATTGCGATCGCTCAGGCTGCGTCCGGAGAAGTGTTGCGCGGGGGTGGCGGTCAGTTGCAGCGCGCCAACCCGGGTTGATTGCCACCAGTCCAGCTCACGAATTTTATCCGCTGCAATTCCCCAATCCTGCAATCGTTGTCCGACGCCCAGAGGTGTCACGAACAGTTGAGTCTTGGCGGCCAGGGTCAGTACCGTCGCTTTATCCAGGTGGTCGTAGTGATCGTGGGAGAGGATCACCGCGGCCAGTGGCGGCAGCGCGTCGACGGTGATCGGCGCTTGATGAAAGCGTTTGGGACCGGCAAACCCGAACGGCGAGGCGCGCTCGGTAAACACAGGATCCGTGATCCAGAATTGGCCCGCCAGCTTGAGCAACACAGTGGAATGGCCCAGGCGCCACAGGCTGTTATCGTCGGCCGCCAGCAGATCGGCGGTGGTCAGCGGCAGCAGCGGAATGGCGATATCCGGCACCGCCTCGGCCGATTTATCCATCAAGAAGTGCCACATGCCTTTGAGGCCGTCGGCGAAACTTAAGCCCTGCACCGGGGCCAGATTGTGAAACTGGCCATCGGCATAGCGGCTGGCCATGACCTGCGTGCCATCGATGTGCGGTGTGCTATCAAACAGTTGGGAATAGGTCATCAGGCTGGTTCCTAGTAACAGTGCGAGCCCAAGCCAGCCGTAGCGGCGGCGGAGGCGGGGATAGCGGCGGCTGGGTGTCGTCGTCTGCATCATGAACAGGTTCATCCGACATCCTGCATCTCGGCGGAGCCGAGAATGCTTACGCCCGTGCTGGTTGGTAATGTGCTGGTCAAGGCTCGGGCCACGTCCTCGGCGGCAATCGGACGCCAACCGGACGGCAACCAGTGTCCCACCCGCAGGAGCAGCTGTTGCGACCAAGACTCCAGGCGCCGCACTGGTTGACCGAGTGCACCGCGATCCCCGAGCAGCAGGGCGGGGCGGGCAATGAGCAACGCATCGGGCGCCAACGCCATCAGCGCGTTGTCCAGCTCACCCTTGGTCCGGTTATAAAACACCCGGGAGTTGGCATTGGCACCCGCGGCGCTGACCAGGGCAATGCGGCGGGCACCGGCGGCGAGTGCCGCCTGGGCCGTTGCCAGATTGGCTTCGAAGTCGACGGCACGAAACGCACCCTGGCTACCGGCTTGGCGGATAGTGGTGCCGAGAGCCAGATAGACCTCGTCCAGTGCGGGCAGTGTGGGCAAGCGAGCAAAGTCGACCACCAGAGCCGTGAGTTTGGGATGGCGCAGTGCAGGCTCCCGACGCCCGAGGGCATAGACCTGGCTGATGGTCTCATCGGCCAGCAGCTGCTCGAGCAGGTGCTGGCCCACCAGACCGGTCGCTCCGGCAATGGCTACCCGGCGGGGATGATGGGCTGGGGAAGAAGCGGTGTTTGTTGGCATCCTGGTCTCCATCGAGTGGGTAAGAAATGAGCTCATGCCTGATTAATCACTCATCTAACGATTAAAAAAATCAATCCGGCTGGAACAGGGGCCAGGTCAGTGCAAACGAGGCCCGCTTGCAGGCATCGGCCTGTTCCGGGTGCTGCAGCAGGTAGTTGATCGTCGCCTGGGCAATGCCGGTAGAGAGCGCATTGAAATACTCCAGCGAGGAGCTCTGGTCCATACCGGGAAACTCCATGCCCTGCAGCGATTGCTGGGCGCATTCACACAGTCCCCACGCGGCATCGCGCGCCGCCGTGGTCAGCTTGTCAGAGACCTCCAGCTGGGCGATGGCGCTGAACGCGGCCGAGTTGGCCAGTCCCCAGTCAATCCAGGCTTCCCACATGCGCAACATCCGCGGCTCCATGGGTAGGGAATCATCCCAGGCGGTATTGGTCGCTTCGCTAGCCCGGCGACACTGATAGAGATACAGAGCGTTGAGCAGCTCATCCTTGGTGGCGAAGTAGCGGAACAGGGTGCCTTCGGCCACGCCCGCCCGTTTGGCGATCAGCGAGGTCGGCGCCGCCAATCCCTGCGCCGCAATCACCTCGGTGGCTGCTTCGAGCAGGGCAAGTTGTTTATCTTCACTACGGGGTCTGGCCATACTATTTTTCAATCAATAAGTGAGTACGCGCTCATTTAAGCAGGCCGTGCGTTGGCAGGCAAGCAAAAAATTCGGCTGTGTTGCGGGTGCGGATGCTGCGTCCGGCTTTCGTACCGGACGCAGGTTCGGGGAGTTTTCAACGCTCAGCGTGCGGGGGTGTCCTCTTACCCGGTTTCTTCTGCTGGTCTATCGATGGCGAGCGGCTGGCTATCAGGCGAATTCGGCCAGCACCAGGTCGAGAATGGCCAGACCCTCTTGCACCTCGTCGGCGGTGACCGTGCAGGGGGGCACCACATGAATGCGGTTATCCACCACAAACGGCAGCAGACCGGCGGCCACCAAGCGGGTTTTGATGGCGCCCATGGTCGCGGCGGGCAGCGGTGTGCGGGTCAGCGGATCTGCGACCAGCTCCAGTGCCCAGAACACGCCCAAGCCCCGTACCTCACCGATCAGCGGGTACTTGGCGGCCAGCGCCTGCAGTCCGGGGCCTAACACCTGCTCACCGATAGCGGCGGCGTTCTCTACTATTTTCTCCTCGGCCATGGCGTCCAGGGTGGCGACAATCGCCGCCATCGCCAGCGGGTGACCGGAGTAGGTCAGGCCGCCCGGGAAGTAGCGATCCTGGAAGAAGTCGGCGATGGCGTCGCAAATTAGCACACCACCGGCCGGCACATAGCCGGAGTTGACGCCCTTGGCGAAGGTGATGAGATCGGGTCGGATGCCGAAGTGTTCGAACGCAAACCAGCGTCCGGTACGACCGAAGCCGGACATCACCTCATCGAGGATCAGCAGGATGCCGAACTCATCGCACAGTGCCCGCACGCCCTGCATATAACCTTCTGGCTGCACCAGCACGCCCGCCGTGCCGGGAATACTCTCCATTAAAATGGCGGCGATGGCCGTCGGGCCTTCACATTCAATCATGCGGCGCAGATGGGCGAGGGCACGTTCGCACTCCTGCGCTTCGCTGCTGGCCCCAAACTCGCTGCGGTAGAGAAAGGGGTTGAAGAAGTGGACATGGCCACGGGCGTACTCGTTCGGGATGCGGCGGAAGTCGCCGGTAGCGACTATGGCGCTGCCGGTGCTGCCATGATAGGAGCGGTAGGCGGAGAGGATCTTGTCGCGGCCTGTATAGAGCCGCGCCATACGGATGGCATTTTCGTTGGCATCGGCACCGGCATTGGTGAAGAACACCTTGTTAAAGCCCTCCGGTGCTCGCTCGACGATGCGCTTGGCGGCTTCGCCACGGGCCAGATTGGCCGTCGCCGGGGCTATGGTCACCAGGGTCGCGGCCTGCGCTTGAATGGCGGCGATCACCTTCGGATGCTGGTGACCGATATTGGTATTGACCAGCTGACTGCTGAAGTCGAGGTAGCTCTTGCCATCATAGTCCCACAGCCGGCAACCGGCGCCACCGGCGATAACCAGGGGCTTGAGCGCGCTCTGAATCGACCAGGAGTGAAACACATAGGCCCGATCCAGGTCGTAGACATCGCCGTTACTGACGGCCAGTTCGCATGAGAGTGCCTGATTCATTGAGTTGTCCTCGTGTGCTGTGATTCTGTGGTAGGGCGTGGCCCATGCCTCACCCGATGACTCCAGCCTAAGAAGCCTCATGGCTCGCCGGTAGAGCCAGTTTGCGTTGGTCGTTGAGTCAGATGGCGGCCCGGGTGTCTCATCACCCGGCAACATCTGGCCCTATGGCCCAGCCTGTGGCCGCCGTAGAGTGGGTCGCAGTCGTGACAATCCAGTCGGGACAATCCAGTCGGAACAATTCAGACGGGACGAGAAGGAGAGATGGCCATGGTGGCAGCGGTAGTCCTGGCTCTGTTGGCGGGTGTGGTGCGCGGTTTTACCGGCTTTGGTTATGCGGTCATCGTCGTGCTCGGCCTCAACTTGCTGATGGCGCCCCAAGCGGCACTGGCGACGGCAATCTTGCTGGATCTGGCCTGCTGTCTGGGTTTGCTGCGCGAGGCTGCTGCACAGTGTCACCGTCCGCTGTTGGCGCGTCTGGTGATCGGCATGGTGCTGGCGCTGCCGCTGGGATTGTGGGCGATCAGCTGGTTACCGGCGGGGATCATGAGCCAGTTGGTGGGCGGCATCTCGCTGCTCGGCGGGGTACTGCTGTTGCTGGATCGGCCGCTGCCGCAGCTGGCCCAGCGCTTTGCCATCAGCGCGGGTATTGCTTCGGGTCTGGCAATGACCACCGCCTCGGCCGGTGGGCCACCGCTGATGCTCTATCTGCTGAATCAGCCGTTGCCTGCGGCGGTGCAGCGCGCCACCGCCATCCTGTTTTTTGCGCTGTGCAGCAGTGCCGTCCTGCTCGGATTGATGGCGACTGGGCTGATCACGGGGGAGGTGTTACAGATGGCGGCGCTGATGCTGCTGCCGTCGCTCGTGGGCAACCAGCTCGGGCAATGGTTGTTTCGTCGCTATCGGCCGAGCGGATTTCGCCGCGCCGTGGCGCCGCTGCTGATGATCCTGTCGGTGTGGGTATTACTCAGGTAGGCTGACAGAGCTGCCAGTATTGAATGGTATGAAAACCAAGGAGTTGGATATGGCTGATATCGTCTTTATTACCGGGGCTACCTCGGGTTTTGGTCGCGCTGCGGCGCGTCGTTTTGCCGCCGCCGGGTGGGGAGTGGTGATCACAGGACGGCGTGAAGATCGGCTCAAAGAGCTGGTCGATGAACTCGCCTGCCAGGTTCCGGTGCACTATGCGGTGCTCGATGTGCGAGATGCCGATGCCGTGAAGGCGGTGGTGGATGGGCTGCCGGAGGCCTTCAAATCGGTGAAGTGCCTGCTGAACAATGCGGGACTGGCGCTGTCGCCGAACCCGGCACAGAAGGTGGAGCTGGCCGACTGGCACACCATGATCGATACCAATATCAAGGGCCTGGTCAATGTCACCCACGCCCTGCTGCCGACTATGATCGCCAGCGGCGCCGGGGCCAGCATCATCAATATCGGCTCCATCGCTGGGCAGTGGCCCTATCCGGGCAGCCACGTCTACGGTGGCACCAAGGCATTCGTCAAACAGTTCAGCTACAACCTGCGCTGTGATCTGCTGGGCACCGGCGTGCGCGTCACCGACTTGGCCCCCGGCATCGCCGAGACCGAATTCACCCTGGTGCGAACCAAGGGCGATCAGGCCGCCTCGGACCGTCTCTACCAGGGCACCACGGCGCTCAGTGCCGAGGATATCGCCGAGCAGATGTTCTATATCGCCACCCTGCCGGATCATATCTGCATCAACCGGGTGGAAGTGATGCCCACCCGCCAAGCCTGGTCCGCCTTCGCCATCGATCGGGATTAATAGCGGGATCCGCCGCGCCATGTCTGGCGCGGCGGATCAGCATCACTTTCTATTATTGATTCGTCGGATTAAATAATTGCGCTGGCTAGATATAAATCATCGGAAATATTGCCATAGAAAATATTCAATCCCATGTTTTAGATATGGAAGAACTTTAATTGTTGGCGATTACGCTGTGCTAATCGCCCCTACGGTCTAATGTCACTAATATGACTGCCGTGTTTATTTCTAAATGCTCATACGCTGCTCTGACTTTTTTAACAAAACGTTCGTCTCTTGAAAAAACGATGTCTGCAAAAGATGCAATAGAGGCATGACTTTGATCGCTAATAGAAGCAATAAAGCGACGTTCTCGATGAGTTTCCGAGTCGGGATAATAACCGATCAAATTAAGATGATTGTATATGCAATCTTGATTACCATCGAGATTCAGCCAGCTTTAGCAATCGCTGTGGCATAGGTGCTGTTCGAATTCCTGCTCTGGCTAAATCCGT
>NZ_BAAGVN010000129.1:0-27465 GCF_054780855.1 Pseudaeromonas pectinilytica | reverse complement strand
CAGTCATTGCATATCAATTTTTTTGACATCCAATTCCTGTGAGTGCCCACACAGATTGCTTGATTTGATTGTTAAAGAGCGTGGCAGGCTTGCTGCCGTGGGATGCGCATCTTACGTCACCCAGATTCAGAGTCAAGCACATTTTACCGTGTTCGCTCCGGGGCATTTCGGCCCGGCTGGCACCGCTGCAGCGTTCTCCGAAGAGTGCGTGCTTTGCCGTGTCAGCGAGGCGGCATTATAGGGACATCGAACTTTCACGCAAGCGATATTCATCAAATTATCCGCGCGCCTGAACCAACCGCGCACTAATTGCACAAAAACACTTTTATTGATGAAATATCAGGCAATTCAGGGCGATTTATTAGTCAGAGCTCACCAGTCCACCGCGGACGGGAAGTTCGAGCACGGATATATGCTAGATGACAACCGATCGGATGACTGATATTGCATACCGCATCTGAGTTAGCGCTTACTGGAACTGCTGGTTACGTCGGCATAACGGCAAGTCAGTGTTGCCACAACCATCTATATACAAGAAATGAGTCATACAAATTAAGCGTCAGCACAGATTTTTTATATAAAGAAACCCGCGACAGGCGCGGGTTTCTTTATTCCACAAACAAGGTCAACAGTTACTTGGCAGCAACTACGTTGATCTTGACGGTGGTCTTAACGTCAGCATGCAGCTGAACAGCGATTTCGTATTCGCCGGTGTAGCGCAAAGCGCCTTCTGGCATACGAACTTCGCTCTTGGCAACGGCTACACCGGCAGCAGTGATAGCATCAGCCACATCACGGGTACCGATAGAACCGAACAGCTTACCTTCGTCACCGGACTTGGACTCGATGGTCACATTTTCCAGCGCTTCAACTTGGGCAGCACGAGCTTGCGCAGCCGCCAGAACACCAGCCAATTTGGCTTCGAGTTCGGCACGGCGAGTCTCAAACACTTCCAGGTTTGCCTTGGTAGCCATTACAGCCTTGCCTTGCGGGATCAGGTAGTTACGAGCGAAACCGCTCTTCACTTCAACCGTGTCACCCAGACCGCCCAAACGAGCGATTTTATCGAGCAGAATTACTTGCATTACCTTTCCTCGGTCAATGTTGAGTTAGGCCAAACGCCAAATCACTTGTTGTGCAGATCAGTGTAAGGCAGCAGAGCCAGGTAACGGGCACGCTTGATAGCGCGGGCCAGTTGACGCTGATACTTGGCGCGAGTACCGGTGATACGGCTCGGTACGATCTTGCCAGATTCAGTAACGTAGTTCTTCAGGGTCAGAGTATCTTTGTAATCGATCTCGGTAACGCCTTCAGCGGTAAAGCGGCAAAACTTACGACGACGGAAATAACGTGCCATTTGCGGTTATCCTCTTAATAGTCTCTGGAATTACTCAGCGGCTTCAGATACGTCATCAGCGCGATCGTCACGACGACCACCTTGACGTTCTTCGCGGGCCTTAGCCATCGGAGAGGCTTCGGTCACAGCGTTCTTAGTGCGCATGATCAGATTGCGGATAACTGCATCGTTGTAACGGAAGTTAGACTCCAGTTCGTCGATAACAGCTTGCTCAGCTTCAACGTTCATCAGAACGTAGTGGGCCTTGTGCAGCTTGTCGATTGGGTAAGCCAGTTGACGGCGGCCCCAATCTTCCAAACGGTGGATCTTGCCGCCAGACTTCTCGATGGCGCCAGTATAGCGCTCGATCATGCCAGCAACTTGTTCGCTCTGGTCCGGATGAACCATGAAGACGATTTCGTAGTGACGCATGGATTGCTCCTTACGGTTTAGTAGCCCCCGTCTTGGCTCAGTCAAACCATCGAGGGCAAGGAACTTAAAAGTGTGTTTTTGACTGACTTTTGAGGCGCGGAATTGTACGCAGCGGACCCTGAGAACGCAATCAATATTTAAGCGTCTCGTATACGGGACAATGGATAACGGTTCAGAAAGTCGCCGTCATAAAAAAGGACGGCCCAGCCATCCTCTTTATTGTCATGGCAAAATAGTCCATTATCCGCGGCGTTGTCGCACCGCTTCGAACAAACAAACCCCAGTTGCCACCGAGACATTGAGGCTGGAAACTGCACCGGACATGGGAATACTGATCAGCTCATCACAGTTCTCACGAGTCAGACGACGCATCCCTGCCCCCTCGGCTCCCATCACCAGGGCCAGGGGCCCGGTGAGCTTGCTCTGGTACAAGTCATGATCCGCTTCACCGGCGGTACCGACGATCCAGACCCCGCGCTCTTGCAATTCCCGCAACGTACGCGCCAGATTGGTGACCTGAATAAAGGGGACCGTTTCTGCAGCACCGCACGCGACCTTGCGCGCCGTACCGGTCAAGGTAACCGATTTATCCCGCGGCACCACCAGCGCATGCACACCAGCCGCATCGGCATTCCGTAAACAGGCACCAAGGTTATGGGGATCGGTGACACCATCTAGGATCAGTAGGAAAGGTTGTTCCTGCTGATCCAGCAAGGCCCATAAATCTTGTTCATCATATTTTTTGCCTTCGCGAATGCGGGCAATAATGCCTTGATGAGTCGCCCCTTCGGCTTTGTCATCCAACGTCTTGCGAGTTACCAATTGAATGCTGACGCCACAGCGCTGCAATTCGTTGAGTAATGGCAGCAGGCGATCATCTTCACGCCCCTTGAGAACCCAGGCTTCAAGAAATCGTTCAGGCTGGCGCTCCAGCAAGGCGGTGACGGCATGAATGCCATAAATCAATTCGTTACTCACGTGTGGATCCTTTATGTGTTGCAGAAGCTCAATGATTCCTGAGCCTACGTCGGCCCTATTCTAGCTCAGCTCGAAGCGATAATCCTGCCTCTTACCCCACCCTCAGCGACGGGGCAATCCGCAAATGCAAAGCGCTCTATTCAGAGCGCCTTGTCTCAGCGGACAGTATGTAACTCAAGGCTTTTTCGGAGCCTTGCTGCGCTTGGGCTTACTGCGATGATTCTTTTTGGCAGCTGGCGCACTGGCTGAGGACTCTTTGCCGCCCGCTTTCCGACCGCCATTCTTGCCGTGGCCGGGCTTCTCGGCATTTTTTTGTTCTGCCTTGTTGTCTCGACGCCGCGCAGCTTTTGCTTTCTCTCCCTTGATCTCTTCGAGACGCTGGAGCTGCTGCTTGGCATCTTTTCCCTTGAACAGGAATGGATCCTCGATCAGTTGGAAATCGATCTTGCGATCATCCAGATTAACGCCCATGACCTTGACTCGAACCTTGTCACCCAAACGGTGGACACGACGGAAGTTTTCCCCAATCAGAGTCTGTCGGGCTGCATCAAACTGGTAGTAATCATTGCCTAACGAGCTGATGTGCACCAAGCCATCGATGTGCAATTCGGCAAGGCGAACAAACATCCCAAAGCCGGTAACTCCGGAAATGACCCCTTCCATCTCGTCGCCGACGTGGTCCAGCATGTACTCACACTTGAGCCAATCAGCCACATCACGGGTGGCGTCATCGGCCCGGCGCTCGGTCATCGAGCAATGTTCACCCATGGGCTCGATTTCATCGTACAGGTAGTTGTAACCACCGGTTGGCGTCCACTTATGCTTGGGATTCCCCTTCTCTTTGGCTAATTGGTACTTGATTGCGCGATGCAATAGCAGATCCGGATAACGACGGATAGGCGAGGTAAAGTGGGCGTAGGATTTCAGTGCCAATCCAAAGTGACCGACATTATCGGCGCAGTATTGTGCCTGGGACATGGACCGCAGCAACATGGTGTTGATCAGCTCCACATCCGGCCGATCCACCACCAGGGCCGCCAACTCAGCAAAATCTTTCGGCTCCGGCTCCAGGCCACCCTTGAGTTCTAGCCCCAACTCGCCCAGGAACTTACGGAAGGTGTCGAGTTTGAGTTCACCGGGCCGCTCGTGAATCCGGAACAGCGTCTCGGCTTCGCACTTCTCGATGTAGCGTGCCGCAGCGACGTTGGCCTGGATCATGCACTCTTCGATCAGCTTGTGCGCATCGTTGCGCACCAGTGGCACAATTCGTTCGATCTTGCGTTGGGCATTGAAGATGAAGCGGGTTTCGTCGCTTTCAAATTCCACTGCCCCACGTTGGTGACGCGCATGTTTTAACGCCTGATAGAGATGGTGCAGCTCCTCAATATGCCCCACCAACGGCTCATATTGCTGGCGCAATTTCGGATCACCGTCCAGGATAGCCGCCACCTTGGAATAGGTCAGACGGGCATGGGAATTCATCACCGCTTCGAAGAATTTGTAACCGGACATACGGCCGTGCTCGCTGATGGTCATCTCGCAGACCATACACAACCGATCGACCTGGGGATTCAACGAACAGAGCCCGTTGGAAAGCACCTCTGGCAGCATGGGGATGACGTTTTCCGGGAAGTAGACCGAATTACCCCGGTTATGGGCTTCGGCATCCAAAGCTTTACCATGGCGGACATAATAGGAAACATCGGCAATCGCCACCCATAACCGCCAACCGCCAGAGCGTTTGCGTTCGCAGAAAACCGCGTCATCAAAATCCCGCGCGTCTTCACCATCGATAGTCACCAACGGCAGTTGACGCAAATCGAAACGGCCGATCTTGGCCTGCTCTGGCACCTCTTCGGTCAGGGACTTGATCTCTTCAAGAACCTCGGCGGGCCAGACATGAGGAATACCATGGGTGCGGATCGCAACTTCGATCTCCAATCCCGGATCCATGTGATCGCCCAGGACTTCCAGGATTTCACCGACGGCATTCATGCGGCCAGACGGACGCTGGGTAATACGCGCCACCACCATCTGGCTTTGCCGGGCTCCCTTATTCATGCCGGGCGGGATCAGAATATCCTGACCAATACGGGTATCGTCAGGCACAACAAAGCTCACATCATTCTCGACGAAGAAGCGACCGACGATATCCATGTCCCGGGATTTCAACAAGCGAACTAGGCGAGCCTCTCGGCGCCCCCGCGGATCCAGTCCAGTCGGCTGGACCAGCACGAAGTCGCCATGCAGCAGCCGATCCATTTCACGGGGAGCAAGAAACAGATCTTCACCACCCTCTTCCGGACGCAGAAAGCCAAAACCATCCTTATGCCCCAGTACCGTCCCTTTCACCAGATTCATCTTCTCTGGCAGGGCATATGCCTTGGCACGAGTGAAAACCAGTTGGCCATCACGCTCCATGGCGCGCAACCGACGCCGCAACGCCTCTTCCTGCTCTTCACCTTGCAGCTTGAGCAGCTTCATCAAATCATCTCGGGAGACTGGAGTGCGTTGTTTCTCAATCAGCGCCAGAATGGCTTCACGGCTCGGGATGGGGTTTTCATATTTTTCGGCTTCGCGTTCGCGAAAAGGATCCGTAATGGACATAGGCGGGCCTTGTTTAAGGAAATAGGAGAAGTGTCGTGAAAAGTATAACGAAAGCCCATCACAAATAGCACGGTATGTTTCATTCCCCCCGTGCCACAGACTATGATGAGTGCAATAACGACCCTAATTGCAGTGCGAGTCGCCAATGTCCAAAGAGAATTTTACGCAAACCACCGCCTACCTGAAACAGGCGGTCCCCTTGATGATCAAGTACCAGATCCCGACAACGCCAACCAACTATGCTCTCTGGTATACCTATGTCGCACAAACCAACCCGCAATTAACGGATGCCGTTAACAAGACAATTGAGGATTCCGGAGTTTGTACTCCGTTGTCCAGCGAGTTGCTGTATCAGCAGCATGTTGCCGCCCAGACCGAGCGGAATGTCGATACCATGAAACAGAGCCTGGAGGCCATGGTCACCGAAATTAACAACAGCATGCAGGATACCCTCAGCGGCACGGGCGAGTTTCAAGCTATGCTGGACAAGAGCTTCTCCCGACTGATGAAGATCGACGATGAAGGACTGTCGATAGAAGAGACCATGTCTCTGGTTCGCGAGCTGGTGCAGGGATCGCGGAATATCAGCCTGTCGACCCGCCAGTTTCACAGTCAGCTCAGCGAGGCGGAAAAAGAGATCGCCGAGCTCAAGAGCAAGTTGGAGCAAAGCCGTGAAGAGGCCTTCCACGACTCCCTGACTGGGCTGCTGAACCGTCGTGCCTTCGATCAGGAGATCCACCATCAACTCTCGGTACAAACGCCTTTTGCTCTGATTATTCTCGATATCGACCGCTTCAAGAACATCAATGATGGTTTCGGCCATGTCTTCGGCGATCAAGTTCTCAAAGCCATTGCGCGTCGGGTCAAGGATAGCTGCAAGAGTGGCGAGCGCGCGTTCCGGATTGGCGGTGAAGAAATTGCGATCCTGTTGACTGGCCGCAATTTACTGATCGCCCGTCAATTTGCCGAATCACTGCGTCGGGCCATCGAAAAAATCAGCGTCATGGATCGCAAGAGCAGGCAACACCTCAACACCATCACTGCATCGTTTGGCGTCACCGAATATGTGGCAAACGATAATTACGAGAACATCATGCGCCGGGCCGATGAACAGCTTTATCGCGCCAAAGAGCTGGGTCGTAACCGGGTCATGCCGATGTCGCTGTAATTCATCAATCACCAGACTTGCCATCAAGGTGCGTTGAGCGTCTTGATGGCTACCCAGCCAGTACCTGCGTCATCTGCGAGCGCACCCAGTCGGCTAACTGCTCATAACGAGCACGCAGAGGTGAGCCCGGGCGATACACCAGCCCAATCGCTCGAGTTGGCACCGGTTCGCAACAGGGAACGTAACAAACACCATCCCGACACCGTTCATTCGGCACCGCCAGCTCCGGCAACAGGGTAACGCCGGCACCAGCCGCCACCATGTTGCGCAAAGTCTCCAAGCTAGTGGCGCGAAAGTGCCGATCCTCGGTCGCTCCGGCCGCAAAACAAAATCCCAGCGCCTGGTCGCGCAGGCAGTGGCCATCCTCCAGCATTAACAAACGATGTCCGGCGAGTTCATGCAGAGGAACCTGCTCCCGGTCATGCCACTCATGCTCGAGTGGTACCGCCAGGACCATGGCTTCATCGAATAGCGGCAGTTCGACAAAGCATTCGGTTTCCTTGACCAAGGCCAAGATGGCACAGTCAATCAGTCCGCTTTCCAGCTGGGCCACAATCTGCTGGGTCTGTGCTTCATGAAGATAAAATTCAAGCTTGGGAAACGCATGTCTCAGCCCCGGTACCACATGGGGCAACAGATAGGGGCCAACCGTCGGAATAAGCCCCAGATGCAGGGGGCCACTCATGGCTTCACCATGACTGCCAGCCATTTCGCGAAACCGCTGAGCCTCGGTCAACACCTTCCGCGCCTGCGCCACCAGCTGTAATCCGGCCTGGGTAAACAGCACTTTGCGGCTGGTGCGCTCCAGAAAGATCACCCCCAGCTCCTCTTCCAGCTTCTTGATCTGCCCGCTCAAGGTCGGCTGACTGACAAAACAGCGCTCGGCAGCACGCCGAAAATGTTCCTCTTCCGCCAGCGCGACCAGATACTCCAGATCCTTCAGATTCATGTTTCATTCACCATTGATAGGGATTATCTATCAAAAGAATAGCAAGCAACGATTGGCGCTATCAATCCATATCCGCGATGATGGCTCTGTCGACGGGGCAAGAGTGAATGCCGCCGCAAGAAAACCAAAACCATACCGAATGCTATTACCCAAGGAGAACCACCATGTTCCAGAGCCACGAAGGTAAAAAAGTTCCTCACGTTACATTCCGCACTCGTCAAGGCGATCAGTGGGCCGATATCACCACCGAACAACTGTTTGCCGGTAAGACAGTGATTGTCTTCTCACTGCCAGGTGCCTTCACTCCGACCTGCTCCTCAACCCACCTGCCGCGTTACAACGAACTGCAGCCGGTATTCAAGAAACTGGGCGTCGATGACATCCTGTGCGTCTCCGTCAACGATACCTTTGTCATGAATGCCTGGAAGGATGATCAGAAGGCCGACAAGATCACCTTCATTCCCGATGGTAACGGCGAATTCACCGATGGCATGGGCATGCTGGTTGGTAAGGAAGACCTGGGCTTCGGCAAGCGTTCCTGGCGCTACTCCATGCTGGTGAAGGACGGCGTGGTCGAGAAGATGTTTATCGAGCCGAACGAACCAGGTGATCCGTTCAAGGTTTCCGATGCCGACACCATGCTCAAGCATCTGGATCCAAGCTTCAAGGTTCAAGAGTCTGTGGCTCTGTTCACCAAGCCAGGCTGCCCCTACTGCGCCAAGGCCAAACAGTTGCTGATTGACCGCGGCATCCAGTACGAAGAGATCATCCTGGGTAAGGATGCCACCACCGTCAGTCTGCGCGCCGTCACCGGCCGCACCAGTGTGCCGCAAGTCTTCATCGGTGGTCAGCACATCGGTGGTAGTGACGACCTGGAAACCTACCTGGCCAAGTGAGTCGTTCCTGGGTGAGCCGATGTGTTCAGCTCACCCATCTTTAGTATCAGTGCCGTTTTTGTGGGAAGTTCGCTTCCCACTTTTTTCGGGAATCACTGCAAGCCCGCTGCTCCTGTTGTGGAGATCTCCAGTCGGCTTTTACTGATTTCCATACCAGTTCAAGGAGCTTTCATGAAGAAGATTACAGTCGATGTTGCAGTGATTGGTGGTGGAACGGCCGGGCTTGGG
Organism: Pseudaeromonas pectinilytica; assembly: GCF_054780855.1. Taxonomy (NCBI): domain Bacteria; kingdom Pseudomonadati; phylum Pseudomonadota; class Gammaproteobacteria; order Aeromonadales; family Aeromonadaceae; genus Pseudaeromonas; species Pseudaeromonas pectinilytica. Next base: position 18,871 of record NZ_BAAGVN010000129.1, on the reverse strand, counting down.
GCCTATCGTGCCGCCAAGGCGCACACCAAAAAGGTGGTGATGATTGAAGGTGGCCCTTATGGCACCACTTGCGCCCGCGTCGGCTGCATGCCCTCCAAGCTGCTGATTGCGGCAGCCGAAGCCGTGCACCACATCCAGAAAGCTCCCGGCTTTGGCGTCCACCCGGAAGGTGAAATACGTATCGATGGCCGCGAAGTCATGGCCCGGGTCAAACGGGAACGGGATCGCTTCGTCGGTTTCGTGTTGGAGGGCGTCGACAGCATTCCGGATGAAGACAAGATCCAGGGTTACGCCCGTTTTGTCGATGCGCATACCCTGATCGTGGATGACCATACAGAAATCCATGCCGAACGCATTGTGATTGCCACCGGCTCCCGCCCGAGCTGGCCTGCCGCCTGGAACGAGCTGGGCGATCGGCTGATCATCAATGACGATGTCTTCAACTGGGATGACCTGCCCCATTCGGTGGCGGTATTTGGTCCTGGTGTCATCGGCCTTGAGCTGGGTCAGGCACTGCATCGTCTCGGCGTGCAAGTCATCATGTTCGGCATGGGTGGTCTGGTCGGCCCGCTGACCGATGAGGCAGTTCGTGATTATGCCGCCAAGACGCTGAATGAAGAGTTCTATCTGGATGCTGATGCCAAGGTAGAGCAGATGTTCCGCGATGGTGACAGCGTCATCATCCGCTACCTCGACAAAGCCGGTCAGCAGCAAGAGACCCGTGTCGATTATGTATTGGCCGCCACCGGGCGCCGTGCCAATGTCGACAAGCTGGATATCGCCAATACCGGTGTACAACTGGATAACCGGGGGATCCCGGTCGCCGATCGCTTTACCCTGCAGACCAGCGTACCGCATCTGTTTATTGCCGGTGATGCCAGTAATCAATTACCCCTGTTGCATGAGGCGGCCGATCAGGGACGCATCGCCGGTGATAACGCCGGTCGCTTCCCGGATATTCGAGCCGGTCTGCGTCGCTCCTCGATCTCGGTGGTGTTCTCCGATCCGCAAATTGCCATGGTCGGTAGCACACTGCGCGAGTTGAATCAGAAGTACAGCAGCTGTGGTTGTTTTGAAATCGGCGAGGTCAGCTTCGAAGATCAGGGGCGTTCCCGGGTAATGTTACGCAACAAAGGCTTGCTGCACGTTTATGGCGAACATGGCACCGGCCGTTTCCTCGGCGCCGAGATGATGGGACCCAATGTCGAGCACATCGCTCACCTGCTGGCCTGGGCCCACCAGCAACAGATGACCGTCAGCCAGATGCTGGATATGCCGTTCTACCATCCGGTGATTGAAGAGGGTCTGCGGACCGCGCTGCGGGATCTGAATGCCAAATTGCATCTGGGACCTGAAATGGTCAAACGCTGTCTCGACTGTGGTCCAGGCGCCTAAACCCCGATAATTCGTTAGTAAACAGCAAGCCCGCAGCCAGTTGCGGGCTTGCTGTTTGTGCTCAGCCCATCACGCAGCAATGATGCTATTCGAAAAACCTCCGGCCTATTGAGGCTGCTCCGCGCAGACCCGATCCCGTTGTTGCCGTAAGGCGGGATCATCCGAGAGCATGGCCTTGAAGCGCAGGCGATTGCACTCCCTTCGGCCTCGTTGCAATTCAACCTCTGGCGTCGCCGGGGTCGGATCCGCAATGGGAGCTGTCGGCTCTGCCGCTGAAACGGCCATGGTTGACGATTCAGCCGCCGCACAATACATGGCCCGCCGTGGCGACTCCTGCTCTTCGGGGCTACCTCGACTCAGGCGCTGGCAATAGTCGGTAAACAACGCCACCGCCTGCTGTCGACAAATCTCATAATCCGGTTTTGCTTGCCGATCCGCACAGACTGAATCCGGTTGAATACGCCAGTACTGATGGATGAAGCGGATGCTGTGGCCCTGATATGTTTCCTGCTCCTGCTGAGGCTCCCGGTCCACCCCCTCACCGAGCCGCTCCGTCACTTGTTGCGCCATAAACTCCGTCAACGACGTGAGTAAAACCAGCGTGGCTAACATGGTCGATCCCTCACCTGTCGTGGATGAATGAGTAGGAAGCAGCCGCCGGATCCAAGCTGAAGAGGCGGTCCTGGCAACAGTCGCTTAGCGGATCACCCTGAGACGCAGCGTATAGTAGTTGGCGACATCGTCTTGCCCATTCACCGGGCGATAGGCCAGAGTCAGCACCCCTCGCCCCTCGCCCTTGGCGGTAAACTGCAAATGTTGCATGCCACAGACTTCCCGGGGCGGCGCCGGTTCAAAACTGCTGGCCTGTTTTTGCAAGAATGGGCCGGGAGTCTGCTCCACCTGCCATTGATAGCCAGATTGCGGCGAGCCCGGTAAAGCGACAGCAACCTGTTCCCCCACTTTGAGCGTCAGACTGCTGCCATTTTGTGCCATGGTCAGCTGATTCTGGGCTAGCAGTGGAGCAGGCTCGGGCTGACGACTGGCTTGCGGCTGCTGACAACCCCCGAGCCCGATGACAGAAATGAGCACGACGGCCAGCAATAGAGAGGTACGCATCTTCAAGATCCTGTGTTGCGAGTCGGGCCGGATAAGCCCGGAATAGCGTCATGCTACTGCCTCCGGCTTCTGGTGTCATGAACTGTGAACACCATCGGCTGCCGTTGCCGGATCCCGGCTCTGGTGGTGTGCTTTTTTTGGTTTTGGCTCGGGATGCCGTTATGATTGCCGCCATCTACATCATGGAGTACGCAAGATGAATCGATTGGTATTGGCCACTGGCAATAAGAAGAAAGTGGCTGAACTCAATGCCATGCTCGAGGGAATGAATTTCAAGGTCATGCCGCAGAGTGACTTTCTGGTCGAAAGTGTTCCAGAAACCGGCTCGACCTTCGTGGAAAATGCCATCATCAAGGCGCGCCATGCCGCTCGCATCACCGGATTACCCGCCATCGCCGATGACTCAGGTCTGGAAGTCGATGCCTTGCGCGGTGCTCCCGGAGTTTACTCCTCGCGCTTCGCCGGAGAAGAGGCCAGTGACGACGATAATGTGACCAAATTACTGGAAGAGCTCTCCTTTCTGCCCCCCATTTTGCGTACCGCCCGCTTCTGGTGCGTGCTGGTATTTATGCGCCATGCCGATGATCCGACGCCGATCATCTGCCAGGCCAGCTGGGAAGGGCACATAGTGACCGAACCCAAAGGTGACAACGGTTTTGGTTACGATCCGGTATTCTTCGTTCCGGAAACCGCCTGTACCGCTGCCGAGCTACCCAGCGAGCAAAAGAATGAGCTCAGCCATCGCGCCAAGGCCCTCCAGCAACTGATCTCCCGTTTGCAGGAGATTTTTTAAGCGTGGTCATCTCTCCGGTTTCCTCGTTGATCCGCCCCTTGCCCCCTTTGGCGCTGTATGTGCACATCCCCTGGTGTGTACAAAAGTGCCCCTATTGCGACTTCAACTCCCATGCACTGAAGCAGGGGCTGCCTGAAACGGCCTATGTGGATGCCCTGCTGGAAGACCTGGAGGCCGATCTGTTCCGAGTACCCGGCAGGGAGCTCAGCTCCATCTTCATCGGCGGCGGTACCCCCAGCCTGCTGTCAGCTGAGGCCATCGGCCGCTTGCTGACCGGGATCAAGCTGCGCATCCCGTTCGCCGACGACATCGAGATCACCATGGAGGCGAATCCCGGTACCGTCGAAGCCGGACGCTTCGCCGGATTCCAAGCGGCGGGTATCAACCGAATCAGCATCGGGGTGCAAAGTTTTGACCCGGCACAATTGCAGAAACTGGGGCGGATCCATGATCCCGAACAGGCGAGCCGCGCGGCCCAGCAGGCTGCCGGGCTCGGCTTGCGCAGTTTCAACCTGGATTTGATGCATGGCCTGCCCGGCCAGACGCTGGAGCAAGCGCTGGACGACCTACGTCAGGCCATCGCTCTGGCACCACCCCATCTGTCCTGGTACCAGTTGACCATAGAGCCCAACACCGCCTTCGGAGCCCGCCCGCCACAACTGCCGGAAGACGAGACGCTATGGGATATCCAGGAGCAAGGCCATGCCCTCCTGCTGGCGGCCGGCTATCGACAATACGAAATTTCGGCCTATGCCAAGCCCGGGTTTGAGTGCCGACACAATCTGAACTATTGGCGCTTCGGTGACTATCTGGGTATCGGCTGCGGCGCCCATGGCAAACTGACGAATGGAACGACCGGGATCATTCAGCGCACAGTAAAAGTCAAGCATCCCAAGGGCTATCTGGACCCGGCGCGAGCCTATCTGGATGAGTGCTGGACCGTCGGAGCCGATGAGTTGCCGTTCGAATATTTCATGAATCGCTTTCGCCTGTTCGAGGCCGTGCCCAAACACGAATTCTCTCAGCGCACCGGCCTCGGCGAGACATCCGTTGCCGCCAGATTGCAAGAGGCCATCCAGGATGAGCTCTTGCTGGATTGCGGTGAGAGCTGGCAAGTCACCGAACTGGGCCATCGCTACCTGAACCGACTACTGCAATTGTTTATGGATGCCTGAAACACCCTCAAAAATAGCGGCGCGATATCATAATTGGATAAAAGTTTGTAAAGAGCACAACAGCGCTGGATATAAACTTGCAACCACTACCTGTAGATCCAATACTGAGTAAGAACACAATTAATAGTGCCACCATGAGTGGCGGGAGTAGCGGATGGCCCTACAGACCGAGCTGGCAGCGCAAAACGCTTGGCGTGCAGCACATTTCCCCCCCGATCTGCGCCAGGCGATGGAGCTCTCCATTGCCAGCCTGAAACGTGCCGGATGGTCCGAGAAAGCCCTGCAGGTAGGGGATGATTTTCCAGCGTTGGAGTTGATCGATAGCGCAGGGGCTCGTTTTTCACTGTCTCGGATCCTGGGGCGATCACCGCTCATCGTCTCTTTTTTCTGTGGTCACTGGTCGCCCTATTGCAATCTGGAGCTGCGGGCCTTCAATGCCTTACTGCCACAAATCCAGGCGTTGGGTGCCCGTTTTGTGCCGATTGTCGGTCAGGATGTCGAGCTGAATTTTTCCACCCAACGCTGTAACCGCTTGAACTATGCCCTGTTCAGCGATCCGGAACTCAAGGCTGCGCGCGCCTGTGGACTGGTGATGACCCTGCCCGATGTGATGACCGATGCCATGGAGCAGTTGGGGATTGATATGCCCGGCTATAGACCCGGAATAGCCTATGAGCTGCCCATGCCCGCAAGCTATCTGATCGATACTCAGGGCAAGGTAGTGTATGCCTTTGCTGACGAAGATATTCGCCACCGCACCGAGCCCGAGGCCCTGCTCAATGCCTTGCAGTTGCTGCAGACCACCGGTTAGTCAGCCTTCTCCATAAAAAAACCGCCAGTTGGCGGTTTTTTTATGTAGAGGAATCACTTAGCCGGAGATGACATCGCCATACCAGATATCAAACAGGTTGGAGTGCTTGATATTTTCCATCCCGCTTTGCTTGAGCCATTCGCAGCAAGCCTTGATATCTTCCTCGCTGCACTTGCCAATTTGCTGGGTGCAGATCAAACCTTCCCAACCCAGATGACCGTTACCGGCAAATGCCAGTTTGCGCGGCTCAACGACTTCCAGAATCATGGCATCGATAGTCTGATCGATCTTCTCTTCAGCCGTCCCGGCCGGAAAATTCCAGCTCAGCTCGAAACCCAGTTCCTGAAACTCTTCAAGACGAAGCTTCTTGCGCAGACGGCGGCTACGTTGTGCCATATCGAACTCTCCTGGTGGTGAATAATAAAAATCAGTTGGTACGTTTGAAAACCAGATCCCAGACACCATGACCCAGACGATGGCCGCGCCGCTCAAACTTGGTCAGCGGACGGCTGTCGGGACGGGGAACGTAGTCACCAAAATCCGAGGTGTTGGCAAAACCGGGGGCGGCTTGCATCACTTCCAGCATATGCTCGGCATAATTCTGCCAGTCAGTTGCCATATGGAACAGCCCATCGATTTTCAGGCGTGGGCGCAGCATCTGCACGAAGGCTGGCTGTACGATCCGGCGTTTATGATGACGGGACTTGTGCCAAGGATCCGGGAAAAACAGCTGCAGGGTATCGATGCTCTGCTCCGGGAGCATCTGCTCGAGCACTTCCACGGCATCATGGCAGAACAGGCGCAGATTGGTGACGCCCGCCTCTTCTGCTGCAGACAGACAAGCTCCGACACCGGGTCGATGGACTTCGATGCCGATAAAGTTTTTCTCGGGCGCAGCCTGGGCCATCTCCACCAACGATGCTCCCATGCCAAAGCCGATTTCCAGAACGACAGGAGCCTCGCGACCAAACAGCGCGGCCAGATCCAGCATGTCACCACTGAATTCAACGCCCATGACCGGCCAGAGTTGGGTCAATGCCCGCTCCTGTCCCTTGGTCAGACGCCCTTCACGGCGCACAAAGCTGCGGATACGGCGCATAAGTTGGCCGGCTTCGGTCATCTCAGGCTGGTTACTATCGGTCATCGATTTGTCTCTGGATCAAATAGGGAGAGCGAATTATCCAAAGATAGGTCGCCGGTGCAAGTGCGCAACCGCTCTGGCGAGAAATAAAGTGGATAAAAAGCAGGCAAAGCCCCCCATTGCTGACTTTCTGCACCATGAAACCGTGGTTTACAGCAACGGACAGCTATGATGCAATTCATTAACATATCCTTTGCTCTACATGTTTTACGTATCGGACGGGAATAGCTCGGTCGTCCTCTCCGAGGATAAGTGCGGTCCGTGGCATCCCCCTCCAGGCATACAGCTATCCAGATGAGAACACCATGATCAGCCCTCCCGATCCCGCGCTCTTCAACCAGTTGCTGCTAACATGGCATGCCCGTGATGGTCGCCATGATTTACCCTGGCAACAGGATCCAACTCCTTATCGAGTGCTGGTTTCGGAAGTCATGCTCCAGCAGACCCAGGTTGCTACCGTCATCCCCTACTTCAATCGCTGGATGGCGGCATTCCCCGACCAGGAGACACTGGCCGCGGCGAGTGACGATCAGGTCATGGCCCTCTGGCAAGGGCTCGGTTACTACTCGCGCGCGCGCAATCTGCAAAAGGCGGCACGCTTTATCGTCGACGAGTGTGGCGGACTCTTCCCTCGCTCGCTGGATGAACTGCAGCGGATCCCTGGCGTAGGTCGTTACACGGCCGGGGCCATCGCCTCGTTTGCCTATAACGAGTTTGGTCCTATCGTCGATGGCAATGTGAAACGTCTGTTTTGTCGACTATTTGGCATTGAAGGCCAGCTCACCAGCAGTCTGGTTACTCGTCAATTATGGGATTTGGCTCATCACTACACACCCCAGCAGCATAATCGAGCCTTTGCACAAGGTTTGCTGGATATGGGGGCCACTCTCTGTACCCCCAAGTCTCCGGCTTGTACGCGCTGTCCGTTCAACCAGCACTGCGTAGCCCGCCTCACCGATCGGATTGCAGCCTTGCCTTCTCCCAAACCGAAGAAGCAAATTCCGACTCGGCGTGGTCACTTTTTATGGCAGGAGCGTGACGGTCAGTTACTGCTGGAAAAACGCCCCGATGACGGCATCTGGGGCGGACTTTGGTGCCTTCCTGAGCTGCTCTCACCCGAGCGTACGCTTGGGTTGAACACATCCACAGCGTCCGCAACCGATAATGCAGATCCGGAGACCGCCCCCCCGATCGATGCCTGTCTAAAAGGGAGCTTTGACCATACCTTCAGCCATTACAAATTGAAGGCCGAGGTGTGGCAAACACAGAGTCGGGAACCCTCAGCGCGCTATCAAGCCTGGTTCTCGGCTGACGAGCTACAAACCATTGGCTTGCCAGCTCCAATCCGTAAATTTTTGAAGAAAACTTGAGCCGGACCAGATCAGCCGGGCCGCCATCCGGCAGCAGACTGCCAAGACCTCACGTTTTGTGGCGTGGAGCCGCAACGCCAACTCTGGTATAACCGTGAGCAACACTCGGGCATTGGCTCCTCAGGAGACCATGGCCCGTCACAAGCCGATTTTTGAACTGCAATCCTAACGAGGTCCTCATGAGCCGCACCGTATTCTGTCAACGCCTGAAGAAGGAAGCGCCCGGCATGCCCTTCCAACTGATCCCCGGTGAGATCGGAAAACGTATCTTCGACAACATCTGTCAGGAAGCCTGGAGTGACTGGCAGAAAAAGCAAACCATGCTGATTAATGAAAAAAAGCTGAACATGATGAATGCGGATCACCGCACTCTGCTGCAAGCCGAGATGGTCAAATATCTGTTTGAAGATGGCGATGTGCAAATTGATGGCTATGTACCACCGGCTCAAAACTAAGACGCTATTCGAGTAAAAAAATGGGGCTGATCGGTGATCAGCCCCATTTTTTTCTGCGGGAACTAGGGTGCCAACTTAGTGTTCGCCCCCACCGCCACCCGCCTGGAATGGCGGTTTCGCCAGCCAGATGAAGCCTATCATCAGGATAAACAGCCCCGCCGAGACATAGAAAATCTCGTTGCTGCCCATGACAAAGCCCTGCCGGGTTATCTCGCGCGCCAGATAACCACCGCTTTGCGCTTCGCTCATACCAGCCTGCTGCAAGCTCTGCAGGGCCTGCTGGCTCACCGGATTGTAGGGATTGATCACCTCGGTCAGCGTTTCATGGTGCACCGCTTCTCGCCGCTCCCAGATGGTGTTGATGATCGATGCCCCTATCGAACCGGACAGCGTCCGTAAAAAATTGGACAGACTGGAGGCACTCGCCAGTTGGTGGGGTTTCAATCCGGCAAAGGAGATGGTGGTCAACGGCATAAAGAAACAGGCTACCGCCAACCCTTGCAAGAACTGCGGCCAGACCACAGCGGCGATATCCATCTGCACGGTGAAGAAGGTCCGGGCATAGAAGCAGGCGGCAAACACCAGAAAACTGAAGGTCACCAGCATCCGCATATCCAACCGATGGGCATTTTTGCCGATGATCGGTGAGAGGATCACCGGCAAGATCCCCACCGAGGCGGCGGCGAGTCCAGCCCAGGTCGCGGTATAACCAAGCTGGGTCTGCAGCAACTGGGGCAATAGCACTATGGTGCCGAAATAGAGCATATAAGCCAGGCTGATACAGCCAACCCCGATGGCAAAATTCCGGTGCTTGAATAGCGACAGATCGATGATCGGATGCTTGTCGCCCAACTCCCAGACAATCAGGAACGAGATGCCGACCACGGCCGCCACCGCCAGTACTATCACCTCATTGGAGGCAAACCAATCCAGCTCCTTGCCCCGATCCAGCATCAACTGCAAGGCGCCGACTCCCAGCACCAATAAGGACAGACCCACCAGATCGATGGGGTTGCGCTGAGTTGCCGTCTCCCGGCCACGTAACATGCGAGTGCAGAGGAAAAACACCACTACACCCAGCGGCACGTTGATGAAGAAAATCCAGCCCCAATGGTAGTTGTCGCTGATCCAGCCACCCAGGATCGGGCCGAAGATTGGCGCCACAATCACCGTCATTGACCACAGCGACAGCGCCATACCCCGCTTTTTCGGTGGATAGCTACTCAGCAACAAGCTCTGGGAGAGCGGGATCATGGGGCCCGCCACCAAGCCCTGCAGCACCCGGAACAGGATCAACAGCTCCAGGCTTTGCGCCATGCCGCAGAGCCAGGAGGCGATGACAAACAGCGCGGTTGACCAGAGAAACAGCCGAACCTCACCAAAGCGCTTCGCCAGCCAGCCAGTCAGCGGTAACGAAATGGCATTCGCCACCCCGAACGAGGTGATGACCCAGGTGCCCTGCGAGCTGGAGGCACCGAGGTTACCGGCGATGGTCGGAATGGCAACGTTGGCGATGGTGGTGTCCAGCACCTGCATGAAAGTGGCCATGGAAAGCGCCAAAGTCAGTAGAGCAAGAGCGATCCCCTCCAGTGGCCGGGGCGGCGCAACGGATTGCGACATGAATTTCCCCTTCAGTCGGCTTGACGGTTGGCAACGATGATCTGGCGAACTCGCTCATCGGCACCAGCCAGATCCACATTCAGGGATTGGGTCGTAGCCAGAGTCGCCTTGTGCTGCGCCTCGGTGATTAACGGACCATCGGTATTGCTGACATCTACAGTCACCAGCATGGATAACCCCAGTCGCAACGGATGCTGCTGCAGCTCCTCCGCTCGCAGCTTGATACGCACCGGCAAGCGCTGCACCACCTTCAACCAGTTGCCAGTAGCATTTTGCGCCGGTAACAGCGAGAAGACGCTACCGGTTCCCGCCGCCAGCCCTTCCACTTCACCGTGGTAGACAATTTTATCGCCGTACAGATCGGCGCTCAGCTCCACAGGCTGGCCAATACGCAAGTGCTCAAGTTGCACCTCCTTGAAATTGGCATCGACCCAGAGTTGATCCAGAGGGACAACCGCCATCAAGGGGGCGCCCACGGCGACATGGCTGCCGACCTGAACCGAACGCTTGGCGATGACGCCACTCACCGGGCTAAGAATGGTGGTGCGCTGCAGATCCAGCCAGGCCTGACGAACCTGTTCGGCCGCCTGGCGCACTTCCGGCTGCTCCGCCAGCGGTGTGTTTCTCAGCTTGGCTTGCAGGGTATTCCGTTGCTGGATTGCCACCTGTAGGGCGGCTTTGCCGGCGACCACGTTTTGCCGGGCATGCAGAACTTCTTCTTTGCCCACCGCATTGGTCATACCCAGGACTTCACGTCGATTCTGGTCGCCCGCCACCCGATCCAGCTCGGCCTGACGTAACGCGATAGTGGCATCGAACTGCTTGAGCTCGGCCATCTGCTGCTGCACCTGACGCAGAGTCTGGGCTAACTGGATCTCGCTGCGAACCAGAGCCAGCTTGGCATCGGTAGGATCCATCTCTACCAGTGGCATCCCCGCCTGCACCAGCTGAGTATCATCGGCGTGCAGGGTCACTACATTCCCGGCCACTTGCGGCATCACAGGGACCACATCCCCCGCGACATAGGCATCATCTGTGGATTCACAGCCCCGTAGCTCCTTGAACCACCAGGCTCCAGCCCCCGCCGCTACAGCGATAAAGAATAAGCTCAGCAATAGTATGTTTTTCTTGCGGGAGGAATTTTCGGCACTCATAGGATCTCCATCGTGTTCTGCGGCTGATAGTCGGCTATCAGCTCTTGCATTTTTATTAATTACTTTAGTGATGATTTCATGCGTTACTATCTAGGTGTAACAAACCCGCAGGATGCGCTCTGGATCCCGCCCGGTTATTCAAGAAGTAATTACTCCGGCATGACCTCGAGAACTTTGCGCAATAAGCGCAACAATTGTTCACGCTCCTCGCTGGTGAACGGCTGCCAGATCTCGCGCAGTCGATTGCGCTGTCGCGGTAACATCTCCGACAAAAACTCTTGTCCATTGGCCGTCAGTTTTAGCAACTGACAACGACGATCACCGGCTACCTCCTGACGGCTCACCCAGCCGCGAGACTCCAGTTCATCGGCAATCCGCGTCCCGCTGGTCCGCGAGGCGCCCAGCATCAGACTCAATTCTGAGGGTTGAATACCCTCATCGGCGGTCAACAGCACAATCAGGGCATGAAACAGGGTTTCGGTCAGCCCTTCCTCGGCCAGTGAACGACTCTTGGTTTCAGCAAAGCGATGTTGTGCGGCGTTTAGCAGACGACCGAGAAGTAACTCTTCGACCGGAGTGCCGGGTCTGAGCTCCTCACAGCGGGCAATCATCTTCTCAATCGGTAACTTGCACGAACTCATGCTCAATCCACCTCGGCAGCAACTAGTAACGAGTGGAATAATACCGCATGAAACTATCCATACCAGATCCGCAGAGGAATATTTTTTGGTTACTGGATCCTGATAATCAGGAAGAAGAAAAAGCCTATAAAATCACCGCTCCTGTGACATTCTTCGCCATTTCTGCACAAGCTTTCAGCAATCAGCTCAAGAGTGAAGATTATTGGGGAAAAGAGGGTTGACTTGCCAAGGACGAATCGGTTTAATAGCGCCCCGTTGCCCAGATAGCTCAGTCGGTAGAGCAGCGGATTGAAAATCCGCGTGTCCGTGGTTCGATTCCGCGTCTGGGCACCATTTTCAGGCAAGTTCGCAGTAGCGAATTGGCAACAGGTTCAAGGTACGAGAGTACAACAAAGATAAAGTGTGCCGGCTTAGCTCAGTAGGTAGAGCAACTGACTTGTAATCAGTAGGTCACCAGTTCGATTCCGGTAGCCGGCACCATTCTTCGCCCAGATAGCTCAGTCGGTAGAGCAGCGGATTGAAAATCCGCGTGTCCGTGGTTCGATTCCGCGTCTGGGCACCATCTACAACCAGGCCTCACAGCAATGTGAGGCCTTTTTGTTTTCAGCTTCCGGTCCATCTCCGGTCGGTTGGTCTGTTCTGCATCCACGCCTCCAGCCCTCGCCGAATACCATCAACTCGATATGTCACCACTCGCCAGGTAACGCGCCCTTCTCAATTGGCATTCATCAACTCCAGATCATGCTCCGGTCCCAGCTCCGGTCTTCCCAGTTTCTACTTGTCGATATTGAGCTTCTCACTCTCCCTCGCTCGACACCCTCAATTTGACGCCGCTCAGCAGTACCGACCACCAACTTTTGTCATCTGGGCATCTGTCCGCATGACCTGAGTTGCTTCCGGTCTGCCTCCGGTCGTTCACCCCCCGTAACAACCCCATTCTCAAACTCATATTAATTCCTTGCTCACACCACCAAACCCTCTTGGCTCTTCGAGCCAAGAGGGTTTGCTTATCTCTGTCATCGAACAAGGAGTCACATGCACATCAAACGCATCATGCCAAGCATCGCGCCCTGCGCCATTGTCATCAAGCAGCGCCGTAAGGGAGCGGAGTACCACATCAAGGGCAGCACCAAGGGAGCCATCAAAGGCGCTACCACGGGGGCCACCATTGGAAGCAAGTTCGGCCCTCAGGGGCTAGTCGTCGGTGCCGCAGCAGGAGCCACGCTGGGCTACATCCTGGGCGAAGCCGATTAGGAGAGATCATCATGAATGAAATCATTGAAGAGGGGCTAGCGGCCACGCGCTACACACTGCAAGCCTATGCAGCCAGTTGGCTAGCCCTGAGCCAGATTGCCGACGAGATACAGGAGGTGGGCCACTACGTTCCTATGCGCCTGCCACCGCCAGAGCAAACCGTACTGCTCATTGTTCTGCGCGATGCCAATGCAATGACCGCCAAGTCGCTACACAGCAACCCACCCGAGATGATGATTGCCCTCGCCCAACATACCGGGCAGAGCATTCGAGATGAGGCCGAAGGCTATTACGCCGACTACTGGCGCACCAGCCCAGGTGCTATCCATCTTATCGACTGCGCCAAAGAGGCCGTTTACTGGCTCCCACTACCCACGCTGTGGCAACCGACAAAGTACGTCGGATGGGGCACTCCCTTGAATGGGGTAACCACCAACAAGCCAGTGTTCAAGCATCTGTGCATTCACACCCAACGACCGGAGTTAACCCCGGAGCTGGCCGACCCGATTTACCTCAAAACACACCATCAATGGACCACCGAGGAGGCCCCCCTGTGTCCACTAAGTCATCCAAGAAACAGCCCGTCGCAGGCACCCCGACAGAAACCATCCCATCAACCTCCGCCACAACCTTGAACACCATCGAGATATTGCAAACAGCAAAGGCGCTGAAGCTCACTCCCGGCAGCACAAGCACCGTGGGTTATGAGCTGGGGCGTCATTCTGAGTCACAGGTGTTGTTCATCCGGTTGACCGGAAGTGACAGCGGAGGCCTCTGCTCCAAGGAATGGTTTGAGCTCTCCACGGTAATGGCACTGCTGGACCAACAGAGCCCGGACAAGCCCTTTAGCTCGGCACTGTTCAAAACCATCTGGAACAACAAGGGCAGCAGTAATAACTCAGCCTTCCTCGCGGCGGCACTACGCCACCAAGGACTGATAAAGGCCGCGCCAGAGGTTCGCTTTGCCCATCTCATCACGGGCACCCACACCGCATGGCTTGAGCAACTCAAAACCACTGAGCCAACCCCACAATCACCGCAGTAGCCAACCAAGAGCACCATCATGCGACCATCCATTATCGTCACCGACTTACCGGTGAAGGTCTCCCCTGATCTGTTGAACGTGCTATGGCTGCACATGGCAGGGAAGCAAACCACCATTCAGCAAGCCCACGCCGTCACCTTGAACTTCAAAGACCCAAGCTACTCAGCAACAACCGGAGGTTTCCACCCGGTAGAAATCCGACTGACTCGACGCGGTGACGACTGGCATCTGGCCTATGTCACTGACTTTGCCTACGTCGGCATCGGGGACTACGCCGAGCTCGCCAAAGAGCTGGACTTTGATTTCAGTAGTGACCATTTCAGTCATGCCCTCATCGGGGAAATGCCAAGCGCTGATGTCCCTGAGTGGTTCACCCTGTGGCAGGACAACTTTCTGAGCTACCACTGTCTGGGCGTCTACAACGTCCAGATCTCGCTAAACTGACCAGAGAGCGACCGGAGCACGCAGGAGGACTCTAGGCCGCTCACCACACCCACAGCATCACCAACACCGCATGCCGTAACTCACCCACGAGGGCGCAGGGATTTCACATCCTTGCGCCCTCTTTTTTCATCCGCAGGAGGCTCCATGTCTGACTCACCCAAGAAATTCCGCTTCACTCAGCGCTTGATCGAAGCCCTGCCCCCGAACCCGGCTGATTCACCGTCGACCGAGGCCGAGTACTCCGACACACAAATTACCGGCCTCAAGTGCCTTGTGGGCAAAGGGGAAGGCAAGAAGAAGTTCCTGTTTCGCTACACGTGGTTCGGCCGTAAGCGTGCCATCGCTCTGGGTCACTTCCCCGAGGTCGATTTGATAACAGCCCGTGAGGTAGCCACCCTACACAAGCAATTACTGGCTCGCGGTATAGACCCTCGCCAACAAAGAGAAGACAAGCAGAAGGAGATAACGCTCAGCGAGCTTTTCCATCACTACTACCTACCCCACGCCCGGCATGTGAAGCGCTCCATTCGTAATGATGAGCAACGCTTCAGGCAACATATCCAACCCCAGCTGGGCCTACGCCTGCTCTCGGAAATCACCCTCGAACAAGCCCAGCAACTCCAGACGCGACTACTCAGCACCCACAAACCAGCCACCAATAACCGCATCCTCACCCTGCTCAAGGGGCTGCTCAACTGGGCCGCTCGCTCTGGCATTATCCCGGACAATCCACTCAAGCACCTGCGCATGCTCAAGGAGAACAATCAGCGCACCCGCTTCCTGGACAAGAGTGAGATACGGCGTTTGTTCATTGCGGCTGAACTCGATGACAACTACTACGCCGCCCAATACGTCAAACTGTTGCTACTCACGGGCCTACGACGCGATGAGCTACGACTTGCCAAGTGGGAGCATGTCAGCCTGGAGCAAGGGACTCTGTTTATCCCTCACACCAAGAACGGTAAGAGTCGCATCCTCCACCTGAACCACATGGCAACCCAGATGTTGATGCAAATGCCTGCGGTACCGGGTAACCCGTATGTGTTCCCTGGACTGAGACCCAAGCAACCGCTCCTAAATGTCTACGAGCCGTTCCAGCGCATGGTTAAGCGAGCCAGGATTGAGGGGCCAATCTGCTTGCATACCTGTCGCCACTCGGTAGCTGCCCTCATCGTCAGCAACGGGGGCACTCTGTATGACGTACAGGCGCAACTAGGACATGCCAGCAGCGTATCCTCGCAACGATATGCCCATCTGCATGCCAGCCGACTCAAACACACCAGCCAGCGCATTGCGAACTGCATCGAAGAGGCCATTGTGGTACCCCGCATAGTCGATAGTGAGCATCTTGAGGGAACCGACAAACAGGGGGAAATGGCGTCGATGTCGTCGTTGCTGACAAGGGGAAATGAGTCCGTCACCTCGACAGCATCGTCGGGATACATGATGTGAACAACGCGAGAGCTCAGCAGGGAGGAAGATGATAGGAGAAGCACATCTGCGGGGTAGTGAGGTGGATCTTCACTACCCCAACGGGCTTAGTACACCAGAGGCGAGTAACGTTTTACCAAGGGGCAGCCAACCACCAATACACCCCAGCAAAGCCCCTTAATTACTGAACTCACCCGAACCCCAAATGCCAAAGTCAGCGTCGACTAAAACGGGGCAAGTCCAGCGCGTAGTTAATTGACTTGTTAAATTTCAACTAATCCAATCCCCTGCCGAATAATTTTGATAGTAGCGCAACAATACCACGCTCTTTGCTACCTGCTTGGTTTGGCAAGAGGTAATTGCGAACGCCAAAGAACAAACCGACCAGGCCGCAGGCGATACCTACCCACTCAAACCAGTGGATTCTTCGGCCGAAGGTGGCTTCAAGCATAGGGTAGAACCTGCTTGACTCTTGCGCTGCAAGCTTGGATTGAGGCATGCGGGTACAACGAAATAAAAGAGGAGGAAAGTAACTAAGCCGAAGGTAAGAGCCCCCCACCAAGGGAGCTTCGAGCCGATATAGACCGTATCAGAAATGATTGAGCTAGCTGCGCTCCTTCTCCCTTGTACCGTCTTCCCATGACGAACTCTCCGTTGCTATTTAACGCCCAACTCAGCGGGCAATTTGAGCTCAGCGAAAATTGATCCGCCGCAGTTGTTTGTTATGTTTTTCCTACGGTGCATTCCCAACACAAAGCATCAAAGTTAAAGATTCTTTCCATCTCACTAGAATTAAATATTTCTAAACTTGGATTAGTTAGGGCGCTTGTTACTATAGCTAGTCGCCACAGTGGGTCAGCAGACTTAGATCGTTCATTTCTAGATATGAAAAACCTGTTCTCTGCTGCCGACGTGCCTTTTACTTCTATCTTTAACGTTTCATCGGAGTTTTCAGCTAACAAGTCATAACCACAATTGTCTTTTTGACGATCGGTTATGCTGTACCCCATTTCTTCATAGTAGGTAGTCACATACTGGACAGCTGCCAACTCAATCTTTTTTCTTGTTTCAGCATCAGGAAAAGAAGGTGCTGAAACATTAACTATTAACTCATCGCTAGATGATAAAAACAGTATCCCATCAATACTTCCCAAAGGTCTATGCTTTCGGTGCTTCTCAATAACCTCCGGGTCTTGGGAATACCTATCAGCTTTGTAGCTTCCCAAATATTTCCATGAACTTACAGCTTGCTTGACGTAAACTGGCACATATTGCTGTTGTTCAAGGAACAATTTTGCATTAGCAATGATTCTATCCCCCGCCCCGACAATAATTATTTCTGGGGCTTCAGGATTTTTTTCTGTTGTGACAGCCAGCCCTTTCACTACATTATTTTTTGTACGTATATATGAATCACCACCAGCTAATTCATGGGCTAGTTCATCAGTTGTCAAAGTTTTCAAGCTCACTCCTTGATTTCATTTGCAAACATAACGCTTTAAACAGCGGAAAACACGAGCGCATCGAGGGATTTCCCGATGATTTAACTTGTTATGCATTTGCTTTAATCGCCAGTTTATACCCAGCCAATAACGCTTCAGATTCTTTTAAACTCATGGCACCGAAATTATCTACAAGATATTTTGTAGCTATTGATGAGTTAGTTGGTTTCGTATACCCCAGCTCAGATTTAAAATTTCCCACCTTAGCTTTCAAAGTCCCGCTGTCTAATTTGCACCGATTAGCTAATTCTTCGCATAGCTCAGTTTGACGGCCATGAGGGAAGCCAGCACTTTCCAACTGCTTGCATATGATAAAGCACTCTAGCTCTAATTCCAGTGACCAACCTGATTCTGAATTGAAGTTAAACATTGATCTATCCTGCAAATGCATAACGCCGTGCTCTGCGGAAATTTAGGAGCGCTAGCGAGTAAATTTTCCGTAGCAGCACCTTGTTATGCTTTGCTTAGAAGCGACTTCCAGTCTACATAATCTACAGTGCCATCAAATAGCTCTCTATCTAAGAACCTCTTTTTCTTTTTAAGAATGGTCTCGCAATGTTCTACGGCATTTTTCATTGTTTGAGAAAGTATCGCGTTTTCTGCTGTCTTTGAAAATGGCTCACGACAATAGCTGTCAGATATTTTCTCAAATTGCTTTTTACGAGTACGAACTTTATTCTTCGCATTGGTCTCCCAGTACTCACATCTAATTTGGTTGGCACCGTAACGATAAAAACGTAGAAACCCTATAATTTCATTGTACTTCCAATCTCCACCATACTGTGCTTTCAAATACCCCTCATCCATAGGATGCTGATTCTTGCCGTTGACCTCGGATATGTGGCCCCTCATTTGATCATAGTATGAATTTTCGTCGAGCCTATAGACCGAAATTTCAAAAAGATTTTCACATGTGAGCATTAGTTATTTACAACCTGGATGGTTGAGTAAGCCTAAATTGCAGAGGTATTGGGTATTATCCTCATTTTGCTTTTGCTGCTTAACTCGATTTTGTTCGTCTTGAATCGCTTGCGTGTTCTGCAAAACTTGATTCATTTGTCGACTCTGCTGTAGTTGCAATGCGAATGAATGATCCGCTTGTGCATTAGGTGCATTGCTTGGCCTATTGATTGTGTAAACCCAGTTTTGGCCTACACCAACTCTTCCCGCATTTACCTTTTCAGTAGCACCTGATACCCACTTCATCCATATATCCCATGTATATGCATACCCTCGTTCCTTATCCTCCTTAGTCGGATCTATATAGAATGTTACAGGGGCATATCCTCTAACAGTTCCGGAGCTATCTATTACTTGGGCGCCTTTAGGGTAGGAATCATAAGTAATAGCCATCTGAGAGGAACACCCCGTAATCAGAAGAAAAGCTAACACAAATATCAATTTCAAATTATTCATAATTTCTCCAAGAAGCATAACAGCACACATGTACAGAACCTTAAGCGGCAAGCGAATTAATAACACCGTCTAACGTGTTGTTTTGCTTGGATTTTCTCTGCCTACTCT